>JBDZVC010000429.1:0-3692 GCA_040255475.1 Phyllobacteriaceae bacterium
GGATCGAACCCGCACGGGCAAGGCCCGAGGGATTTTAAGTCCCTTGCGTCTACCAGTTCCGCCACGTCCGCGCCGGAGAACGGGTAGACGACGTGCCTCCTTCGATCAAGCGGCAAACGCGCGCTCCGCGATGCGCCGGATGAAGGTCACCGTCTGTTCGGGCAGCGCATGCTGCAGCATGTGGCCGATGCCCGAGACGATTTCGAGGTCGAGCCCCTTCACCTTGCCTTCCATGGCAAGGCCGTGCTGTTCGTAATTCAACACGCGGTCGGCATCGCCGAATAATATGCCGACCGGCATCCGCAATTCGCCGTAGCGTGCCTGCAACCTGCGCAGATCGCGCCCCGAACTGCAGAAATCGGTCGAAGTCGCATAGAAATGGCTGGGGCGCAGGCCGAGCATGGCGCCGCCGGCCACCGCATAATCTTCCGGTGGCTTCTGCGGCCCGAAGACGAAGTCGAGCACCGTCGGCGCGTTCCTGATGGCGCGCGGTGCCGACACCGTCCACGCGATCAGCCACCGCTTCCAGGGCGAGGTGATGAAAAGCGGCCGGAAGCCTTCGGGAATGCCGCCGCCGAAATGGGTAAGCGGCGAAATCAACGCCAGCCCGGACACGTCGTCCGGATAATCGAGCGCCGTCTGCAGCGCGATCGCCCCGCCGAGCGAATGGCCAACGAGCAGCGGCTTCTCCAGCCCGAGCGTCTCGATGAAGCGGTGGACAGCCTTCGCCTGGTCGATCAGGCGTCCGTCGCTGCCATCCGTGCGGGTCGACCAGCCGGAACCGGCACGATCGAGCGCGATCAGCCGGTAGCCAGGACCGAAATTGCGCATCACCGGATAGAGGAAGTGGTGGAGCGTGCCGCCGAGCCCGTGGATGAAGAGGATCGGCCGGCCCTCCCCCTGTTCGACATAGTGGATGCGGTTGCCGTCAACGGTGATGAACTTGCCGGCAGGCGGCACCGCCTTCTCGGCGCGGCGGCCGATACGGCGCGTCACGAAATAGAGGTAGAGCGCGACGATGATCACCGCGACCGCGAGCGCCAGCAGGATGCCGATGATGACCGTCAGGATTTCGAACACGCGCCGCCCTCTCATTCTCCATGGCGAGCATAGCGGGAGCATGAACGACGGCAAGCCGGCTTCCGCTTCCATCCACGACCCATGACCGTCCAACTCATGCGGGCGGCCATTCCTCGTATTGCGGCAACCCGTCATCGAGAACGATCCAGGGCTGTTTCATCGAGGCGAAAATATGCATCTGGGGCCGGAACAACGACGGTTCGTCGAGCGTGCCGGAACCGACGCCGACGACGCCGTTCGACAGCCGGCGGGTGAAGACCGTCGTGCCGCATTCGCGGCAGAAACCGCGCTGCAAATCCGGCGAGGAATGCGCCCAGCGCATCGGCCCCTCGATCGAGACATCGGTGCCGGCAAAGAGCAGGCGCGCATTGAAGGCCGCACCAACCGCTTTCTGGCAGAGCCGGCAATGGCAGACGCGCTCGTTGATCGGCGTCGCTTCCGCCCGGTAACGCACTTTCCCGCACAGGCATCCACCGGCATAGAGCATTTCGGATTTTCCTTTCATGGTCTTATCTCTTGTGGGGCGGAAAGCATCGGGCCGCAAGGTTGCGGTGCTGCACAAGCCGCGACGCCCGATCGGGCTTTTGGGGGTGCGTTTGCCTGAAGCTCATTGTGGTTATGGGCATGCTTGCTTGTCCTTTGCCCCTGCGCGCACCCCCTCTGTCCGGCAAGACAGAGGGGGGTGCGAAGGGCAAAGGATCATCCGTCTCTGTCATTGCGCATGCTTCATCCTCGCCACGCTGCCCTTCGGCGCTGGCCATTGTCAAAGAACGGACCTTCAGGAACGAAGGTCGGGAAGACGGGCGGCCGCAGGCTCGCTCATCTGGTAATCCATGTGCGACCCCGCGGTCGCCCGTCCGGCGATTTTTGGCCATCCGGCCGGGACGTCTCGCAGCTTCCCGCGAAAATGATCGCGGTCGGCCTTGGATCCACGCCCCCCGCCGACAGGCAGCCGGGCGGGGGCACTCGTGAACCGGGCACGCCCGCCCGGCTCCGCGCCTCGGTGGCCGGCGCCCCTCTCCCCCACGGAAACGTCTTGCCGCGGAGCGACGCGCTGGTCCCTCCCCACGCAACCACCGTCATGATCGGTGTTCCCGATGGGAGGGACTGACGGGGAGTATGCATCAAGCGCGGGAGACGGGGGGAAAGGGAGACGAAGAAAATTAGGCGGTACAGGAATATGAAGGGGTTGAGAGATAAACGGGGACAGGCTTATCCACATCCTGTCCGGCCCGACACCCCTCATCCGTCGCCTTTATCCCGAACGTGCAGCCACGTTCGGGGGCGACACCAGCCCTCCGCCCCTTCGACAGGCTCAGGATCTCCGGGCGTTCGTCGCTTTGATCGACAAATCGTTGTCGATCAATCGGTCTTTGACCGACCACTCCTCACCCCACAGGGGGAGAAGGGGGAGCGCGGCACCACCGCTCCGGCAAATCATCGGTGTTAGAAATTGGCGGAGGCGGTAGTGCCATCTCCCTCCTCGCCCCCAGTGGGAGAGGATAGGGAGCCCCCGCGAGGCAAAGCCGAACCGTTGGGCGAACTTGGCGGGGGGTGACTGCCTACAGGCATAAAGTGTGCCGAAGCGCGTCGCTTGCCCCGCCTGAGGATGGCGGCGGCGGCGCCGTCACCCCGCCACGCCGAGCTTCTTCTGCAAGCTCGTGGACGACGTCGTGTACTGGAAGACGATGCGCTCGCCGGGGCTGATGTAGCGCTTCGCGGCCTGCGCCATCAGCGCGACCTCGTGGAAGCCGGAAAGGATGAGTTTCAGCTTGCCCGGATACCAGTTGATGTCGCCGACGGCAAAGATGCCCGGCTCCGACGTCTGGAATTTCTCCGTGTCGACCGGAATCAAATTCTCATGCAGGTTGAGCCCCCAGTCAGCGATCGGACCGAGCTTCATGGTAAGCCCGAAAAAGGGCAGCATGCGCGTGCAGGGAATTTCGACCTCGCCATGCGGTCCCTTGACGACCGCCGCCTGCAATTCGCCGTTTTCACCCTTCAACGCGCTGACCTGCCCGATCTGGAAGTCGATCTTCTCCTCCTCATGCAGCGCGAACATGCGGTTGACGCTGTCCGGCGCGGCACGGAATTCCGCCCGGCGGTGGACGAGGGTCAGCCTGCGCGCAAGCGGCTGGAGGTTCAGCGTCCAGTCGAGCGCGGAATCGCCACCGCCGACAATCAGGAGATCGTGGCCACGAAAATCTTCCATGCGCCGCACGGAATAGAAGACACTGGTGCCTTCATACGCCTCTATGCCGGGGATCGGCGGGCGCTTCGGCTGGAAAGAGCCGCCCCCCGCGGCGATCACGATCGCCTTCGCCTCGAAGATCTCGCCTTCGTCCGTGGTCACGCGGAACGAGCCGTCTTCGAGCTTTTCCAGCCCGGACACGATGCGGTTGAAGGTGAAGGTCGGCCCGAAGGGCTCGATCTGCTCCATCAGCCTATCGACGAGGCTCTGCGCGGTGATAGAGGGCCATGCGGGAATGTCGTAGATCGGCTTTTCGGGATAAAGCTCGGCGCACTGGCCTCCCGACCGGTCGAGAATGTCGATCAAATGGCATTTGAGGTCGAGCAGGCCCAGTTCGAAAACGGCGAACAGGCCGACCGGG
>JBDZVC010000430.1:0-3655 GCA_040255475.1 Phyllobacteriaceae bacterium
TACGCAACCGACGATGCCTCGAGGGAGCCGCTGGCGCTGATGTCGACGGTGGAAGCGGTCGAGCTTGTCGATCCCGAAATCGGTGCCGAGCGGCTGCTCTATCGCCTGTTCCACGAGCACGGCGTACGCGTCTATGACGGCACCGAGGTCGTCGACGACTGTTCCTGTTCGCGCGAGAAGATCAAGGCGATCCTCGACGGCTTCACGGCCGAAGAGATCGACAGCTCGATCGAAGGCGGCGTGATCCGCGTCAGCTGCGAGTTCTGCTCGACCAGCTACGAGTTCGACCCGGCCGAGTTCAAGCCGAAGAACTGAGAGCGATCCGGGGAGGCAGGTTTCGTGCCGGAGCCGGTCTTCGGCCTCCGCCATATTGCGCCGCAGCCGGCGGGCGAACTGGCGTTTGGCGAGCGGGACCTCTTGATGCGGCATTTGCTATTGCTAGCGCAAATGCTTGGTCGGAATATCTCTCATCGATCTCCGGCATTTACCCCTCACCAAGTTCGCCCAGCCACTCGGCCTCGCCTCGCGGGGGGCTCCGGCCTACGCCTATTCTGAAACCGCTGAAGTTTGGCGAAGGCCGTGGTGACAGCCGATCTCTCCCCTTGTGGGGGAGATGTCCGGCAGGACAGAGGGGATGCGAAGGGGCGAAGGACGGGAACGATGTTCACACAAACAATGACACTCAAACGAGAGCGCCCCCAAACGCCCGCCCAAACATCATCCTCCCGTCACGTCTTCTCCGGTGCCGTACGCGGCTGCTGGTCCTGCTGGAAGGTATTGTCGAAATCCCTGACGATATCCAGGAAGCGGCGGAAGAAGCGTTCCATGATGCCGAGCGTCCGGTCCACCTGCTCATCGGAAGGCAGGAGGTCCTTCGGGGAGACGACGCGCTTCTCAAGGTCCGCCAGTTGTTTCTCCAGCCTGTCGACCTTCTGGTTCAGGCGCTCGATCTCGCTCGCGGACGCCTGGTTTTCTTCGACGGCCGGCTGGCAGGTGAGTTGCCCGGCTTTCTGTTCGCAGGTGGACATTTCGCCGGTCTGCGTATCGAGACGCACGATCCCGTTTTCAGACTTGTCGAAAACGAAGCGTCCGGTCTCTTCCGCGTTCGCGGCCGGCACGGCCAGCATGGTGGCGACCGACAGTCCCATAAGGATGGCTTTGCGCATCTCCGCCTCCGTTTTCCTCCATTATCACGCATTGGGGCATTGTTTTGTGCCCGAATTGCGATATGGCCAAGCGCAGCCAACGAGGGCGGGATGGCCAGCATCTACAAGATAGTGACGCAAGACGAGTGGCGCGAGGCCGAAAAGGAAGGTCTTTTCAGGGGCGCCCCGGTCGATCTGGCAGATGGCTACATCCATTTTTCGACTGCCGCACAGGTGGCGGAGACGGCCGCGAAGCATTTTGCCGGGAAAGCCGACCTCCTGCTGGTTGCGGTTGACGAGGCGGCGCTTGGCGACCGGCTGAGATACGAAGTCTCGCGCGGCGGCGCGCTTTTCCCCCATCTCTACGCCGATCTGCCGCTTTCGGCCGTGCTCTGGACGAAGCCGATGCCGCTCGGCGCGGACGGCATCCACCGCCTGCCGGCGATGGACCGATGAGCGGAGCCTTCGACAGGCTCGGTCGCCATCTGCTCTTCGCTCTCGATCCCGAGGCCGCCCATGGTCTTTCCATCGCCGCGCTGAAAAGCGGTGTGCCGCTTTGTTCGGCGGCGCCGTCGACAGGACGGCTCGCCACGCGTATCGCCGGTATCGACTTCCCGAACCCGCTCGGCATGGCGGCGGGCTACGACAAGAACGCCGATGTGCCGGACGCGCTCTTGCGGCTCGGCTTCGGCTTTGCCGAGGTAGGGACAATCACGCCGCTGCCGCAGCCCGGCAATCCACGCCCGCGCATCTTCCGGCTGCCGCGCGATGGCGCCGTCATCAACCGGCTCGGCTTCAACAATGAGGGGCACGAGAAGGCGCTTGCTCAGCTTCACCGGCGCCGGCGCGGCGGCGTAGTCGGCGTCAATATCGGCGCCAACAAGGACAGCGCCGACCGCATCGCCGATTACGAACTCGGCGTGCGTCGCTTCGCCGGTGTCGCTTCTTATCTGACGGTCAACATCTCCTCGCCCAATACGCCGGGCCTTCGCAACCTGCAGGGGCGCGAGATGCTCGCCGAACTGCTGTCGCGGGTGATGGCCGCGCGCGATGCGAGCTCGAGAGTTCCGGTCTTCCTCAAGATCGCACCGGATCTCCAAGAGGCGGACCTTGACGACATCGCCGGCGAACTCCTCGATCACGCGGTGGACGGGCTGATCGTCTCCAACACGACAATCAGCCGCCATGGCATTCACGACGATCGCCATGCAACGGAAAGCGGGGGGCTCTCCGGCCGTCCGCTTTTCCGCCGCTCCACTGCGGTTCTGGCCAGGATGCGCCGGCGCGTCGGTCCGGATACGCCGATCGTCGGTGTCGGCGGCGTCGATTCGACCGAGACCGCGCTGGAGAAGATCCGCGCCGGGGCCGATCTCGTGCAGCTCTATACCGGCATGATCTATGCCGGCCCCTCGCTACCCGGCCGCATCGTCGCCGGCATGGATCGTTTCGCCATGTCGGAGGGGTTGAAGAATGTGCGCGAGATACGCGACAGCCACCTTTCACGCTGGGCTGGAGAGCCGATCTGAGAGCCTTCAGGCAAACGCGGCCCGGATGCGCGCCGGCAGCACCGAAAATAGACTGATGCCTCGCACGATCAGGAAGATATGCAGCGCCGCCCACAGGCCGACATTGCCGAAGGCTTTTCCAAGCCCGATCAATGCGACGAGATAGACCACGAAGGAAAGCAGCATCATGTTGCGCATGTCGCGCGACCATGTCGCGCCGATGAAGACACCGTCCATCTGGAAGGCAAGCACGCCGGTGACGGGCGTCAGTGCCGCCCAGGGCATGAAGGCATAGGCCATGTCCCGCACGTCCGGCGCGGTAGTGATGAGCCGCACCAGCGCATCGCCGAAGAGAAGGCATATGGCCGACGAGGCAATCGCCAGCCCGAAGCCCCAGATCATCGTCAGCCGCACCGCGCGGTCGAAGGCAAGGCGATAGCGCGAGCCGATGGCGCGGCCGGCAAGCTGCTCGGCGGCTGTCGCGAAACCGTCGAGGAAATAGCCGGCAACGAGGAAGAAGTTCATCAGCACCGCGTTCGCCGCGAGCGCCAGCGTGCCCTCCTGCGCGCCCTGCCGCGTGAACAGCGCGAAGGCGGCGAGAAGGGAGAAGGAGCGGATCATGATGTCGCGGTTGACCGACACCATGAGCAGGAACGCCTTCCTGTCGAGGAGCCGGCTTTTCGGCAGCGGCGGCAACTTGCGGAAGCGCGTCATCACATAGGTCATGCCGATGATAGTGGCCGAGAATTCGCCAGCGACGCTCGCCCAGGCGACGCCGGCGACACCCCAGCCGAGTTCCAGCCCAAGCAGGACGCACAGCACGATATTGGTGCCGTTCAGCATGATCTGCAGCAGAAGCCCGAGCCCGCCCTGTCCGCGCCCGAGCACATAGCCGAGCACGGCATAGTTGATGAGGGTGAAAGGCGCGGCGAGCATGCGGATGCCGATGTAAAGATGCATCGCCTCGGTCACGCGCGGCCCCGCATCCATGAACCACGATCCGGC
>JBDZVC010000431.1:0-3648 GCA_040255475.1 Phyllobacteriaceae bacterium
TCATGAAGATGGCGAGGAAGGTGAGGAAGGCGCGCGCGAAGATGGAGGATTGCGCGGCGCGGAAGGCGGCCTCCACCGCTTTGCCGAAGCGGCCTGCCGCCATCTTCTCATTGGTGAAGGCCTGGAGCGTGCGCATCGCGCCGATCTGCTCGCTCGCAAAGGCTGTCGCTTCGGCAAGCGTATCCTGCGCAAGCCTCGACTTACGTCTGACGGAGCGGCCGAAGGCGATGAGGGGTATCACGATCACGGGGATCGCGGCGATAACCAGCCCGGAGAGCTTGGGGCTGGTATAGACCATCATCGCCAGCGCCCCGAGGCTGAGGATGATGTTGCGCAGCGCAACCGATGCCGTCGGCCCGACCGCCGCCTTGATCTGCGTGGTGTCCGCCGTCAGCCGCGAGACGATCTCGCCCGATTGTGCATGATCGAAGAAAGAGGCTGAGAGCCGCGTCACATGGGCGAAAACGTCGCGCCTCAGATCGGCTACCACGCGCTCACCGAGCGTGATGACGAAATAATACCGGCCGGCCGATGCCAGCGCGAGCAGAGCCGCGATCGCGATCAGCGCCGCGAAATAGTCTGCGATGAAGGTCGAGTCCGCATGCGTAAAACCCTGATCGATCATGCGCCGCACGGCGATCGGCAGGGAAAGCGTGGTGACCGCCGCCAACACGAGGAAGAACAACGCACCGGCGACCTTGCCTCTGTAGCGAGCGAGATAGGGCGCCAGCCTTGCCAGCGGCTTCAGCGATTTACGGCGGCGTTCCTGTGCTTCTGCCTGTAAATCGGACTTTGGGTCCGCCATATCGCTTTCGGCTCCCGTCTTTGCGTCCTGATTTGTGCGGGGCGCTTGTGCCTGAAGGCCGGCTGATGTATAGGCGGCGCCGACCGTTACAAAGCCGTAGCGTCCATTGGCTGCGGCTTCAAGTTTTGACAGTGGGCGACATCGCCGCAGGCACGCCGCCCCGAAGCTCCGGACAGACACGATGAAAGCCGATACCCATCCCGACTACCACTCGATCAAGGTCGTCATGACCGACGGCACTGAATACGAGACCCGCTCGACCTGGGGTGCCGAAGGCGACACGCTGCGCCTCGACATCGACCCGACCACGCATCCGGCCTGGACCGGCGGCCAGCAGACGCTGCTTGACCGCGGCGGCCGCCTGTCGAAGTTCAAGAAGCGCTACGAGGGCCTCGGCATCTGAGCTGTTCCTCATATTTTACGAAAACCCGCCCACGTGGCGGGTTTTTTGTTGGCTTCATCACCTACGGAACCAAAGCCCGCCTCGACCATTGGCCTGCCGAAGGGAGCAACTGCGAAGGAGACGCTCCAATGAGGCTCAGTCCCATATTCAGCCTGACCGGCTCCGCCGGCGCTCTGGCCCTTATCTCCGTATTGGCGGCCGTCCCGGCATCGGCGGCAGGCCAGACCGGTTCCTCCGACGCGGACCAGATGCAGACCGGACCGTCACAGGAGAATTGTCGGGCCGAACCGCGAAACAAGCCGCCGGGTGAAAAAGACGGCCAGACCGGGTCTGTCACGAAGAAACTCGGGGATTGCGGCGGCGTGCTGGAGCCACCGGACGTCAACGACCCCGGATTGGTGAAGCCCGCCCCCGAAACCGGGAAAATGCCGGTCATCAAGCCGAACCAGGCACCGAAGCAGAAATAATGCCCGCTTGGTGTGTTCTCACGCAGCGCTGAGCTTCGCCAGCGTCTCGTCGTCGACCTCGAAATTGGCGTAGACGTTCTGCACGTCGTCGTCGTCCTCGAGCACCGAGACGAGCCTGAGGAGCGACTGCGCCCGTTCTTCATCGACGGGAACGTTGTTCTGCGGTTTCCAGATGGTCTTGACCGATTCCGCCTCGCCGAGCGAGGTTTCGAGCGCCTTGGAAACGTCACCGATATTCTCGAAGGCACAGAGGATGGTGTGACCTTCCTCGTCGGACTGCACGTCGTCGGCGCCAGCCTCGATCGCGGCGTCCAGAACCTTCTCAGCGTTGCCCGCGCCTGCCGGATAGACGATTTCGCCGACACGGTCGAACATGAAGGACACGGAATTGGTCTCGCCAAGCGCTCCGCCGGCCTTGGTGAAGGCGGCGCGCACGTTCGAGGCCGTACGATTTCGGTTGTCGGTCAGCGCTTCCACGATGACGGCGACGCCGCCCGGCCCGTAGCCCTCATAGCGGACCTCGTCATAGTTCTCGATATCACCGCCGGCAGCCTTGTTGATCGCGCGCTGGATATTGTCCTTGGGCATGGACTGCGCCTTGGCAGCGAGCACGGCGAGCCTGAGCCGCGGGTTCATGTCGGGGTCGGGCGTACCCATCTTCGCGGCGACGGTGATTTCGCGCGCCAGCTTGGAAAACATCTTTGACTTGACCGCATCCTGGCGGCCCTTGCGATGCATGATGTTCTTGAATTGTGAATGGCCGGCCATGGAGCCCCTTGTCTGCCTGCTGATATCGATGGACGGCGCGCCTTATAGCGGGCGGAGCGGCCGAGGTCCAGATACGGCAGCAGGCTGCGGTTCCGACTTCTTTGCAGCGGCAAGCCCTTCCGGGCCATCTCGCTGAAATTACCCTAATCCGCCCGTCTTCTTTTTCTCGCCAGCATGTTGAGCGCCTCTACCAGCGCCGAGAAGGCCATGGCCGCATAGATGTAGCCCTTCGGTACGTGGTAGCCGAAGCCGTCGGCGATCAGCGTCATGCCGATCATCAACAGGAAGCCGAGCGCCAGCATGACGATGGTCGGATTGGCCGCTATGAATTTCGACAGCGGCTCGGCAGCGATGAGCATCGTCACCACGGCACAGATGACGGCGATGAACATGATGGCGATATGGTCGGTCATGCCGACCGCGGTGATGATGGAATCGATCGAGAAGACGATGTCGAGCAGCAGGATCTGGAAGATCGCCGCGCCCATCGTCATCGACACTTTGCCGGTGATGCCGCTGCCCTTTTCCTCATGCGCCTCTGCATCCACCGCATGATGGATTTCGCGCGTCGCCTTCCAGACGAGGAAGAGACCGCCGGCGATCAGGATGATGTCGCGCCAGGAAAAACCGTGCCCGAACGCCGTGACGATCGGCGTCGTGAGCTGGACGATGATGGAAATCGTGAAGAGCAGCGCCAGCCGCAGGATCAGCGCCAGGCTGATGCCGAGCCGTCTTGCCCGCTTCTGGTACTCGGCTGGCAGCTTGTTGGTCAGGATCGATATGAAGATGAGGTTGTCGATCCCCAGCACGATCTCCATGACCACCAGAGTGGCCAGCGCCGCCCATGCGCTCGGATCGGAAAGGAAGGAGAGATGGGGCGTAAGCTGGTCCAAAAGGGCCATAGGCCGGCAGGTCTCCGCGATGTGACCGGGCACAGGTAGGAAGGCGAGGGTACGACGTCAACCGGCAGGAGAGAAGGAGAAACAAGGGAGCAGGGGAATAGGGGACGGGGACCCGAGGCAGCAAACCTATACGGCTACCGCGCAAGCCGGAAACTTGCTCCCTTATCTCCAGAATGCCGGCGCCGTCTCTTCCAGCCTCGGCCCGAGCCGAAGCGGCGCGATTTTTTCCGCGAGCCCGGTGCGGTCCGAAATCTCGATGCCGAGGCCGCAGATGGTGGCCGGGCCGGCTGCTGCCTCGAAGCG
>JBDZVC010000432.1:0-3619 GCA_040255475.1 Phyllobacteriaceae bacterium
CCGGCCATTACACCTGGTCGGTCCCCGACCTGAAGGACAAGGGCATGGCCGGCACAATCACGATCAAGCAGCCACCGAAATAGGCGCAAAGGGGTTGGCGGAGTGCGGCATGTAAAGGCGGATGGCGGTGTGGCGGCGCTCGACGTTTCGGGCGTGAGCCATTCCTATGGCTCCAAGAAGGCGCTGAACGAGGTTTCCTTCTCGATCGCGCCGGCGAGCTTCACCGTGCTGCTCGGCCTGAACGGCGCCGGCAAGACGACACTCTTCTCGCTCATCACCCGGCTCTACAATACGAGAAGCGGCTCGATCCGGATTTTCGGCTTCGATGTCGCCCAAGCCTCCGGCGAGGCGCTTCGCCGGCTCGGCATCGTGTTTCAGGCGCGGACGCTCGACCTTGATCTGAGCGTCCGCCAGAACCTCACCTACCACGCTGCGCTGCACGGTATCGGCCGAAGGGAAGCGCGCAAGCGCATCGCCGAACTGCTCGAGATCGTCGATCTCAGCGACCGCCTGCAGGACAAGGCGCGCAGCCTGTCCGGTGGCCAGATGCGGCGGGTCGAGATCGCGCGCGCGCTGCTCCACCGCCCTTCGCTGCTCCTGCTCGATGAGGCGACTGTCGGGCTCGACATCCAGTCCCGCGCCGCCATCCTCAGAACGATAAGGCGGCTGGTCGAGACCGAAGGGATCGGCGTGTTGTGGGCCACCCACCTGATCGACGAGGTCGAGGACGGCGACGATGTCGTCGTGCTGCGGCAGGGTAATCTGGTCGCCAAGGGAAGCGTGCGCGACGTCGTCCAATCGACCGGCAAGAGCTCGATCCGCGCGGCCTTTTCCGAGTTGAGCGGCATCGGCCAGCCGAGCGCCACGGAGGCGTCATGATGAGCGAACCGGCAGCCAGGATCGATTCCGCAAGCGCCGTGCCGCTGCCGTCGTGCGGCCTCGGCCTTGGCCAATACGCAATCTGCCTTTCGGGCATCATGCTCCGGGAAGGCTTGCGCTTCCTGCATCAGCGCGAGCGCTTCATCGCCGCGCTGGTGCGCCCGCTCCTCTGGCTCTTCATCTTCGCCGCCGGCTTCCGGCAGGTGCTCGGCGTATCGATCATCCCGCCCTACAGGACCTATGTGCTCTACGAGGTTTACATCACGCCGGGCCTCTGCGGCATGATTCTGCTGTTCTCGGGCATGCAGTCTTCCCTGTCGATGGTCTACGACCGCGAGATGGGGAACATGCGCACGCTTCTGGTCAGCCCCTTCCCGCGCTGGTTCCTGCTGGTATCGAAGATGCTTGCCGGCGTGGTCGTCTCGATCGCGCAGGTCTATGCCTTCCTGGTGATCGCGCGGTTCTGGGGCGTCAAGGGACCGGCCATGGGCTATCTCTACATCCTGCCGGCGCTCTTCCTGGCCGGGCTGATGCTGTGCGCGCTAGGCATGCTGCTTTCCTCTATGATCAAGCAGCTCGAGAATTTCGCCGGCATCATGAATTTCGTCATCTTCCCGGCCTATTTTGCTTCGTCTGCACTCTACCCGCTCTGGTTCATCCAGCAGAGCAGTCCGCCGCTTTACAAGATATGCCTCATCAACCCGTTCACGCATGCGGTCGAACTGATCCGTTTCGCGTTCTACGGCGAACTCAACTGGCTCTCGCTGGCCGTCGTCGCCGGATACACGATCGTTTTTCTCGCAGGCGCCATCTTCGCCTACGATCCCTCAAGAGGTCTGATGACCCGCAAGCAGGATAGAGGAGGAAACGGATGATCAGGCATCTCATTCCCGCCGCTGCCGCAATGCTTCTGCTCCCGGCGCTTTCTCTCCCGGCATCGGCCGCCATCAAGTACGACCCTTCATGGCCTTGCCAGCAGCGCAAGGTTCCGGAGCTTTCGCTCGGCCAGTTCTGGAACGGCCCCGACCTGCCGAAAAGCGCGGCCGACTGGGAGAAGGATTCCGGCGTCTCGGCACTGGTGGAGGAAGTGGCACAGCGGCGGGTTCCGCTCGACGAGGCTAACAAAAAGATCGTCGACTTCGCCGCCTCGCTGGCGCCGGACAAGAAACAGGACCGCATGATGATGGTGGTCCAGGGGCTGTTCGACCATATGGGCCGGGAGCGGTCGGACGTGATGTCCGGTATCAGCCACTACGCACACAGCCAGGCCGATCTCGCCGCCTATGTACGCAAGGAATCCTCCGAGCTCGACGCCTTCCGCGACAAGCCGGGCGCCGATCCCGACGAGGTCGATCGCCGCACCGACAAGCTCAATATGGATATCCGCACCTTCGAGGAGCGCACGAAATCGCTGACCTATGTCTGCGAGGTGCCGACCGTCATCGAACAGCGGCTCTATCAGTTGATGAAGACGGTCGCGGGGACAGTCACCGACCAGAAGAAGAAATAGCGATCACCGGTCCGACGGTGTGAAGCCGGTGTCCGGATAGAGCTTGCCGAACAGCGGCAGGTACATCGCGCCCTTGCTCATCAGGAAATCGTGGAAGGTTGCCATTGCCGGCGAGATGGCGTGGTCGCCGCGCATCACCGAGAACCATTGCCGGCGGATCGGCATGCCGGCCACGTCGAGGATAACCAGCCGCCCGGCCTCCACTTCGAAGGCGATGGTGTGGGCGGAGATGAAGGCGATGCCGAGCCCGGCCATCACCGCCTGCTTGATGGTCTCGTTGGAATCCATCTCGAGGCCGAGGTCGTCGATGCGGCCCGGAACTTCCCCCAGGAATATCTCCAGCGAGATGCGCGTGCCGGAGCCCGGTTCGCGAATGATGAAATGCTCCTCGGCGATGCGCTCCTTGGAAATGTCGCGGGCGCCTCTGAGCGGATGGTCCGGCGGCGCGATGATGACCAGCGGATGGTCGCCGAATGCGGAGGCGCGTACCGGCACGTCCTTTGCCGGCCGGCCCATCAGGGCAATGTCGATATCGCGGTTCTTCAGGCTGGCGATCGTCTCGGCACGGTTGCCGATGACCAGCCGCATGTCGATATCGGGATATTCCTTCATGAAGGCCGCCATCAGCCGCGGCGCGAAATATTTCGCCGTCGAGACCGCGCCGAGACGAATGCTTCCCGTCCTGACGCCCCGGATCGCATCCATCTGGTCGTTCAGCAGCCGCAGCCGCTCCTCGATCGCCTGCGCGGCGTCGAGGAAGGCCAGCCCTGCGGCAGTGGGACGCATGCCGTCCGTCGTACGGTCAAAGAGGGCAAGGCCGGCCTCCTCCTCTAACTGCCTGAGCTGGATTGTGACGGCCGGCGGTGACAAGCCCAAGGCATTGGCGGCATTGACGATTTTACCGTGGTCAACGATCGCCTGAACCGCCTTCAACTGCTTGAGGGTGAGGTTACGCATAGGAGAGGATAAATTCATTTTATCTCGTAAGTAAAGTTATTCAAATTTCCTTACGCCATATCGTCTGTTCTTGTTTTCCCGATCCGGTCGGCCCCAGAAGGGCGGCGCGGCCGGTCGGGAGAGAACGATGCCGTCCGCTACGCTCGATGCATTCCTGAATTCCTGGCTTGATCCGCAGGACGAAATCCGCGTTGCGGTCGTCGCCACCATCCGCGAGTTGACACAGGCCGCCATCAAGGTCCGCCGCACCATCGATCAGGGCGCGCTCGGCAC
>JBDZVC010000433.1:0-3593 GCA_040255475.1 Phyllobacteriaceae bacterium
CCGACATGACTGCCCGCATCCTTGTAGTCGACGACATCCCGGCCAATGTGAAGCTCCTGGAGGTTCGACTGCTCGCGGAATATTTCGAGGTGCTGACGGCCTCGAACGGCGCCGACGCGCTCGAGATCTGCGAAGCCGGCAAGATAGATGTCGTGCTGCTCGACATCATGATGCCGGGCATGGACGGGTTCGAGGTGTGCCGCCGGCTGAAGCTCGATCCGGCGACCGCGCATATTCCCGTCGTCATGGTGACCGCACTCGACCAGGTGGCCGATCGCATCCGCGGGCTGGAAGCCGGCGCCGACGACTTCCTGACCAAGCCCGTCAACGACCTGCAATTGATGACGCGCGTGAAGAGCCTCGTCAGGCTGAAGACGCTGACCGACGAATTGCGGCTGCGCGCGTCGACAACGCGCAATATCGGCATCGAGGAAATGCTCAGCCGCAAGCAGACCGATGCCGACCAGCCGAAGATACTTCTCATCGATGAAAAGCCGGCCTCGGTCGAGCATCTGACGAACATGCTGGGGCCTGTCTTCGCGATCGACGCCGTCGCCGATCCGCACAAGGGCTTCTTCGACGCGGCCGAAGGCGACTATGATTGCGTCGTCGTGGCGACCGGTTTCAAGGATTTCGATCCGCTGCGGCTCTGTTCACAGCTCCGCTCGCTCGATCGCACGCGCTTCCTGCCGATCGTGCTGATCGCAAACGAGGGCGAAGAGGACCGCATCCTGCGCGGGCTGGAACTCGGCATCAACGATTATCTCGTCCGTCCGGTCGAGCAGCAGGAACTGACGGCGCGGCTGAAGACGCAAGCGCGCCGCAAGCGCTACAACGACCAGCTCCGCGCAAGCGTCACCGAGACGATGGAGATGGCCGTGATCGACGGGCTGACCGGCCTGCACAACCGGCGCTATCTCGACAGTCATCTGCAGACGCTGTTCGATCGTTCGGTGGCGCGGCGCCGGCCGCTGTCGGTGATGATGACGGATATCGATCACTTCAAAGCCGTCAACGACAAATGGGGACACGATGGCGGCGACCGGGTACTGCGTGAGTTCGCAACGCGCCTGAGAAAGAACGTGCGCGGCATCGATCTTGCCTGCCGTTATGGCGGCGAGGAATTCGCGGTGGTCATGCCGGACACCGAGGCCGATATCGCTGAAAAGGTCGCCGAGCGCATCCGCGCCGAGATCGCCAGCCAGCCTTTCGTCGTCGCGAGTGATGGAACGGCAATCGAAGTCACCGTGAGCGTCGGTGTCTCTTCTCTCAAGCCTTACAGCGACGGCGTGGAGGCGCTGATGAAGCGTGCGGATGTGGCGCTTTACGAGGCGAAATCCGGCGGCCGGAACCGTGTCGTCGCCAAGGCCGCCTAGGGCGAACGGCACTATCTGCAAGGCCATAAATTTACCTTGTTCGCAGTGATTTCTTGGCTTTGGTTAAGAAACTATTGATTTCGAAGGTGTCTTGGGCGAGTGTCGCCTTGGGAATAAAAGGGGTGGGCGATACGAGGCTGGATTTCGGCCGTCCCTTAGTCATACCCCATGATGCTCAGGTCCGCCGCATCTCCTGGGTTCCGTGGGGTCGGCCGGCCGGCGCTGGCGCATAGTGGCCTCCTCGTACCGCTGCCAGATTGCCGACCGGCCCCTTCCTTCCTCTTTCCTCATCCCCCAAGTCATCAGCGACATTTCAAGAATTTTAGTGCGGAGGGCGGCGTGGGCGCTCGTCTGCGGCTTTTCCCGGAACGCCATTCCGCTGGACCACACGGTAGGGCAAAATCCGTCCTTGAAAGCGGTGGCGCTGGTTTCTAGGGTCGGCCCGCAAGATAAGAAGGAAAACCCATGTTTCGCTCGGTAGTCGACGCCATCGGCAATACGCCGCTCATCCGCCTCAGGCGCGCCTCGGAGGAAACGGGCTGCGAGATACTCGGCAAGGCCGAATTCATGAATCCGGGCCAGTCGGTGAAGGACCGCGCCGGTCTTTTCATCATCCGCGACGCGGAGGAGAAGGGCCTGCTCGAGCCGGGCGGCGTCATCGTGGAGGGAACGGCTGGCAATACCGGCATCGGTCTTTCCGTCGTCGCCAAGGCACTCGGCTATCGCACGGTCATCGTCATTCCGGAGACGCAGAGCCAGGAAAAGAAGGACGCGCTCAGGCTGCTCGGCGCGGAGCTTCTCGAAGTGCCGGCGGTGCCCTACAGGAACGTGAACAACTACATTAAAATCTCAGGACGGCTTGCGCAGCAATTGGCGAAATCCGAAGCCCATGGCGCCATTTGGGCGAACCAGTTCGACAATGTCGCGAACCGGGACGGCCATGTGCGCACGACGGCGCAGGAAATCTGGAAACAGACCGGCGGCAAGCTCCATGGCTTCGTCTCGGCGGTCGGAACAGGCGGTACGCTGGCCGGTATAGCCGAGGGGCTGCGCGGGCACAGCAAGGACGTGAAGATCGCACTTGCCGATCCGTTGGGCGCTGCGCTCTACAACTTCTACACAAGCGGCGAACTGAAATCCGAGGGCAGCTCCATCACGGAGGGTATCGGGCAGGGCCGCATTACGGCCAATCTCGAGGGTTTCAAGCCGGATTTCTCCTACCAGATACCGGATGCCGAAGCGTTGCCGATCATTTTCGATCTTGTGCAGGAAGAGGGGCTTTGCCTCGGTGGCTCGACCGGCATCAACATCGCCGGCGCGATCCGGCTGGCGAGGGATCTCGGCCCCGGCCACACTATCGTGACGATGCTGTGCGACTACGGTATGCGCTACCAGTCGAAGCTCTTCAACCCGGCTTTCCTGCGTACGAAGGATCTGCCGATACCGGGCTGGATGGACAGGAAGCCAAACATCGCGGTGCCGTTCGAAGAGGTGGCGTGATGGCCTTCGTCACCGCGGCCGTCTTCCGCGAGGACGCCTATCGGCAGGTCGACGAAGGCAAGGTGGTCGCAGTCAACGACCGTGGCGGCATCGTTCTCGATCGCACGATCTTCTATGCGACTTCCGGCGGCCAGCCGGGCGATACCGGCTTCCTGGAGCGCGCCGACGGCTCGAAGATCGCGGTCGAGGCGACGATCACCGGCGAGAACAAGGAAGAAATCATTCATCTGCCCGCTGCCGGTGGTTCCGTGCCGGAGATCGGCGAGACGCTTCGTCTCGCGATAGACTGGCCGCGCCGCCTGAAGCTGATGCGCATGCATACTGCTTGCCATCTGCTCACAGTCATCTGTCCTTATCCGATCACCGGCGCGGCCGTCGGCGAAGAGGAAAGCCGGGTGGACTTCGACATGCCGGACGTGGGGCTTGCCAAGGAAGAGGTGAGCGCGAGGCTGATGGAACTCGTCAACGCCGACCATCCCGTCTTCACGCGCTGGATCACGGATGCGGAACTGGTTGCCAATCCGGGGTTGGTAAAGTCGAAGAATGTCCGCCCGCCTTCCGGCACCGGACGTAT
Organism: Phyllobacteriaceae bacterium; assembly: GCA_040255475.1. Classification (GTDB taxonomy): domain Bacteria; phylum Pseudomonadota; class Alphaproteobacteria; order Rhizobiales; family Rhizobiaceae; genus Mesorhizobium_L. Next base: position 3,451 of record JBDZVC010000433.1, read on the forward strand.
CCGTCTGGTCTGTATCGGTGAAGGCGAGGCGGTCGACAGCCAGCCCTGCGGAGGCACCCATGTGGCGGGAACCGGCGAGGTCGGTGACATCCATATCGGCAAGATCGAGAAGAAGGGCCGCGAGAACCGCCGCTTCCGCATCC
>JBDZVC010000434.1:0-3587 GCA_040255475.1 Phyllobacteriaceae bacterium
GAATCGGCCCGCGATGCCGTGCGCGACAGAACCTTGTCCAATCTCGGCTGGACCGTTCTCCGCTTCTGGAACGACCACATCCTCCGCGACATCGACAATGTCTGCCGGCATATCGTCATAACGGCCGGTCTCGCCGCGCCGACCAGGCCGCTTAACCTGCAAGAGGAGCAGCATCCATGATCGATCATACAGGAATTGGTGTCCACGATTTCGATGCTTCGAAGCGGTTCTATGATGCGGCGCTGGCGCCGCTTGGCGCATCGCTGGTGATGATGGTGCCCGAAGAATATACGGACGGCCTGAGGGTGGGTGGCTACGGCTACGGCCGGCCGCAATTCTGGCTGCACGAAGCGGCCGAGCCGGGACCTGGCCGCCACTATGCGTTCACGGCCGATACAAGGGCGGAGGTGGACGCCTTTTACGAGGCTGCCCTAGCCGCCGGCGGCCGCGACAATGGCGGTCCCGGCCTCAGGCCGCACTATCACCCGGATTATTACGGCGCCTTCGTCTTCGATCCGGACGGCAACAATATCGAAGCCGTCTGCCATGCGCCTGCTTGAGGAGAAGGTGGAGGCAGGAGAGCCATGAGCCTCGACAACAAACCGGCCTATTCCGGCGGATGCCAGTGCGGAGCGGTACGTTTCCATGTGGGAGGGCCGCTCGGCGATGCATCGGTCTGCCATTGCCGCATGTGCCAGAAAGCTTTCGGCGCCTTCTATGCGCCGCTCGTCTCCGTCAGGCACGCGACGCTGGTCTGGACGCGCGGCGAGCCGAAGCGTTTCCAGAGTTCAAATGTCGCCAAGCGCGGCTTCTGCGCCGAATGCGGCACGCCGCTTACCTACGAGGCGCCGGACGGCATTGCGCTCGCCATCGGGACCTTCGACGAGCCGGAGGAGATCGCGCCGGTGATCCAGTGGGGCGTCGAGGCGAAGCTGCCTTACGTGGATGATATCCCGGCGTTGCCGGGAGAGGACACGATGGCGGACCCGAAGGCTGTCGCCTTCCTGGCTCACCTCGTTTCCTACCAGCACCCTGACTACGATACGGAAGAATGGCCTCCAGTGGAGCATCGGAAATGAGCGGGAATTTGCGCGATCTCTATCCCGAGATCGAGCCCTATGCGTCGGGTCATCTCGATGTCGGCGACGGCCACGAAATCTATTGGGAGCGCTGCGGCACGCCGGGCGCCAAACCGGCCGTCTTCCTGCATGGCGGGCCGGGCGGCGGCTTCGCGCCGAGCCACCGCCGCCTCTTCGACCCGAAGCGCTACGACGTGCTCCTCTTCGATCAGCGCGGCTGCGGTCGCTCGCGTCCTTATGCCGAACTCGAGGCCAATACCACCTGGCATCTGGTGGCCGATATCGAGCGGCTGCGCGAGATGGCGGGCGTCGAGAAATGGCAGGTCTTCGGCGGATCCTGGGGCTCGACGTTGGCGCTTGCCTATGCAGAGACGCATCCGGAGCGTGTGAGTGAACTCATCGTACGCGGCATCTATCTGCTGACCCGCGCCGAACTCGAATGGTACTACCAGTTCGGCGTGTCGCAGATGTTTCCCGACAAGTGGGAGCGGTTCCTGGCACCGATACCCGTGGCCGAACGCGGCGACCTGATGGCGGCCTACCGCAAGCGTCTCGTCGGCGATGACAAGGCGGCGCAACTGGAAGCGGCAAAGGCGTGGAGCGCCTGGGAAGGCGAGACGATCACGCTCCTTCCCGAACCTGCGACCAGCGACAAGTTTCATGAGGACGATTTCGCCATCGCCTTCGCGCGCATCGAGAACCACTATTTTGTCCATGCCGGCTGGCTGGAGGAAGCGCAGCTTCTGCGTGATGCAGGCCGGCTGAAGGATATTCCGGGCGTGATCGTCCATGGCCGCTACGACATGCCCTGTCCGGCGCATTATGCGTGGCAATTGCACAAGGCCTGGCCGAAGGCGGAATTCCACCTGATCGAAGGCGCCGGCCACGCCTATTCCGAGCCGGGCATTCTCGACCGGCTGATACGGGCGACGGACCAGTTCGCGGGGAGGGAGTGATGACCGCGAAAGAGCGTCTCTACCTCTTCGACACGACCCTTCGCGACGGCCAGCAGACGCCAGGGGTCGATTTCTCGATCGAAGACAAGATCACTGTCGCCCGGATGCTGGACGAGTTCGGCATCGACTATGTCGAGGGCGGTTATCCGGGTGCGAATCCAACCGACACCGCCTTCTTCGACAGGAAGCGCACGAAGCGGGCCGCCTTCGTCGCCTTCGGCATGACCAAGCGCGCGGGCGTATCGGCGTCCAACGATCCGGGCGTGGCAGCGCTTCTGCAATCCTCGTCGGATGCGATCTGCTACGTCGCAAAAAGCTGGGACTACCATGTGAAAGTGGCGCTCGGCTGCACCAACGAGGAGAATCTGGAATCCATCCGAGCCTCGGTCGAGGCGGCGATCGCCGCCGGCAAGGAAGCGATGGTCGATTGCGAGCATTTCTTCGATGGTTACAGGGCCAATCCGGCCTATGCGCTGGCCTGCGCGAAAACCGCCTATGAGGCCGGCGCGCGCTGGGTCGTACTGTGCGACACCAATGGCGGGACGTTGCCGGCTGAGATCCGCGCGACCGTCGAAGCCGTCATCCAGGCCGGCATTCCGGGTGCAAATCTCGGCATCCACGCCCACGACGATACCGGGCAGGCGGTTGCCAATTCGCTGGCCGCGGTCGAGGCCGGTGCCCGCCAGATACAGGGCACGCTGAACGGCATCGGCGAACGTTGCGGCAACGCCAATCTGATCTCCATCGTTCCGACGCTGATGCTGAAGCCGGCCTTCGCCGGGCGCTTCGATATCGGCGTCACGCCGGACGCGCTTGCCGGTATCACGCGTCTGTCGCGCGCCTTCGACGAGTTGCTGAACCGATCGCCGGAACAGCAAGCGCCCTATGTCGGCGCTTCAGCTTTCGCCACCAAGGCCGGCATCCACGCTTCCGCGATTGCCAAGGAGCCGGCGACCTACGAGCATATCGCGCCGGAGACGGTCGGCAACCGACGCCGCGTCATGGTCTCCGACCAGGGCGGAAAGGCGAATTTCATCGCCGAACTCAAGCGCCGCGGCATAGATGTTGCCCGAAACGATCCCCGCCTCGACACGTTGATCTCGCTCGTCAAGGAGCGCGAGGCAGAAGGCTATGCCTATGAGGGGGCGGATGCGAGCTTCGAGCTTCTGGCGCGCCGCACGCTCGGAACGGTTCCTTCATTCTTCACGGTCGACAGCTTCCGCTGCATGGTCGAGCGCCGCTTCGACGCCAACGGCAATATCAAGACCGTGTCCGAGGCGATCGTGAAGGTGAATGTCGATGGCGAGGAAAAGATGTCGGTGGCGGAGGGCCACGGGCCGGTCAACGCGCTCGACATCGCTCTGCGCAAGGACCTCGGCCGGTACCAGTCCGAGATCGCTGATCTGGAACTGGTGGACTACAAGGTGCGCATCCTGAACGGCGGCACCGAGGCCGTGACCCGCGTCCTGATCGAATCGCATGACGGCGAGGGCGGTCGCTGGTCGACGGTCGGCGTTTCCGACAATATCATCGACGCGTCCTTCCAGGCGCT
>JBDZVC010000435.1:0-1087 GCA_040255475.1 Phyllobacteriaceae bacterium
ATTCATCCGCCATCCAGCCCATGATCATGGCGTTGGTGTAGACGTCGGGCGCCGGGATATCCCGGTCCGGCCCGATAATACGGGAAAAAGCCTGGATGTAAGCGCGCGAAAGACGCTCCAGTTCGGTCTTGGAAAGCTTGCGCGGGTCAACCTGCACAGCGCCCTTCCCGCCTCCGAAGGGAAGGTTCATGACGGCGCATTTGAACGTCATCCAGAAGGCCAGCATCTCCACCTCGTCGGCTGTCGTGCTGGGGTGGAAGCGGATGCCGCCTTTGGTCGGCCCACGCGTGTCGTCGTAGCGGCAGCGCCAGGCGAGGAACGACTTTCGCGAGCCGTCGTCCATGCGGATCATCAGGCGCGCCTTGGTCGTTTCGCGCGGATATTTCAGCTTCTCGATCACATCGGCGTCGACGTTGATGTGGCGCGCGGCTTCGTCAAGACGAACGAGTGCACTGTCGAGAAGGCTGCTGTCTTCAATCATGATATATCCCTGGATGATGTTCCTGTATGGCTTTGCATGGCACGCACGGCCGGGCGACGGGGGTCTCCATTGCACAGAATGATACGGGTGCCCATAAAAACTTTGGTCGCGCGGCCATCCAATTTCCGCTTCATGCGACCAATCGTCCGGATCATCGGGGACAATGCGCGGATCATCCGATGACCCTCCCGGCTTGTCCGGCGGCGCTTTCCTGCTATGAGTGCGCGCATAATCTTACGCCATTGCATCAACCGAAAATGCCGGAAACGCCATGCCTACGCTGAAAGACGTCAAGAAGGTCGTGCTCGCCTATTCGGGGGGCCTCGACACCTCGATCATCCTGAAATGGCTGCAAACCGAACTCGGCGCGGAAGTCGTCACCTTCACCGCCGATCTCGGCCAGGGCGGCGAACTGGAACCGGCGCGCAAAAAAGCGGAGATGCTCGGCATCAAGGATATCCGCGTCATGGATCTGCGCGAGGAATTCGTGAAGGATTTCGTCTTTCCGATGTTCCGCGCCAACGCGCTCTACGAGGGCGTCTACCTGCTCGGCACCTCGATCGCCCGGCCGCTGATCTCCAAGCATCTGGTCGAGATCGCGAAGGA
>JBDZVC010000435.1:1187-3581 GCA_040255475.1 Phyllobacteriaceae bacterium
TTCTGGTTCTCGCCGGAACGCGAGATGCTGCAGGCGCTGATCGACAAGAGCCAGGAAGGGGTCGAAGGGACGGTGCGGCTGAAGCTCTACAAGGGCAACGTCATCGTCACAGGCCGCAAGTCGCCGAAATCGCTCTATTCCGACGCGCTTGTCACTTTCGAGGACGATCGCGGCGCCTATGACCAGAAGGACGCGGCCGGCTTCATCCGCCTGAACGCGCTCAGGCTGAGGACGCTGGCCGCGCGGAACCGCCGCGGAGACCAGTAAAAGGCGGATATGACGGTCACGCGCCGCCTCGCCCTGGTCTTTCCGGGTTTCGAGCCGATCCCGGTCGAGGCGCACTGTGCCCGCTTCATCCGCGAGGCGAAGAAGAACGCGCCGGTCTTCGACATGGAAGTCGAGACGGGCGAGCCGGTCTTTGCAAGAGAGGGTATCAGCACCGCCGGATTCACCACCCACGCTTCCGGCGAGGGCTGGCGGACCGACACCGAAATCGTTCTCTACGGTCTCGACGACCTGAACGACGCCTATGCCGAGCGCGGCGGCGTGCTCCGTACGCTTGCCGGCCTTGCCGCGCTGGCCGATTTCGTGGCGACCGGCACCTTCTTCCGCTTCGTGCGGACGAGCTGGCGCTACGGACTGTTTTTCCTTTATCCGGTGGCGTTGCTCTTTGCCGCATCGATGGTCGGCCTTCTGGTCGCCCGCTTCCTGCCGGGAGATTGGGAATTCCGCTGGGTCGCCGGACTGATCGCTTTCGTCCTGGCGCTGTGGCTGGCCTCGGCGAAAATGCATTTCCTCCTGATGATGGACGATTGGGCCTGCGCCCGCGACATCGCGCGCGGCGGAAGCTCCAATATCGGCGAGCGTATCGGCCTGATAGGCGCGGATATGAGGCGGCGTATCGAAACGGCCGAAGTGGACGAGATTCTCCTCGCGGCGCACAGTTTCGGCGCGATCACTGCGATACTGGCCCTGGAATCCGCGCTCGGGCATGAGCGGAAACCGGCGGAAATCGGCCTTCTGACTACGGGGTCGAGCCTGCTCAAGGTAGCGCTGCACCCGGCCGCCGCGAAGCTCAGGAGCGCGGTGGCGGCCATCATCTCCGACACCGTTACCTGGGTCGACGTGCAATCGCTGACCGACCCGATCAATTTCTACGGCAGCGACCCGAAAAAAGCACTTCATATCACGGCCGGCAACGAGCCGCGCATCATCCGCGTGCGTTTCCGCAACCAGCTCGACGAAGGCACGTACCGCTCGATCAAGTACAATTTCTTCCGGGTTCACCGCCAGTTCGTCTATGCGTCGGAAAAGCGCACAGGCTATTCCTTTCACGCGATCCTCTGCGGTCCCCAGCGCCTTTCCGAGATCGCCGCCAATGGCGGGCTGGCTGATCGTTGGCCCACACGGGAAGTGGCGGAAAGGCCGAGGTCGTGAGCCTCGTCGTCGCCGGCAAGGCGCTCTGGGTTATCCTCGTGGTGACCTGGTATGTGCTGCGCATCCCCTTTGTGCGGCGCTCGAAGCGCACGAAGATCAGTCGCGATTCCAAGGGCATGGCGGAGCGGCTGAGACTTGCCGTCTCGACGGCCGGCCTCGGCATCGTCCCCTTCATCTATGTCGCGACGGGATGGCCGCGTTTCGCCTCCTATCGGCCCGAGCCGATCCTTTTCCTCCTCGGTTTGCTGGCGGCTATGGGCGCGATCACCCTGTTCCGCCTCACCCACAAGGCACTCGGCAAGATGTGGTCGGTTTCGCTGCAATTGCGGGAAGGCCACAAGCTCGTCACAAGCGGGGTCTACCGGACGCTTCGCCACCCGATGTATTCGGCATTCTGGCTGATGGCGCTGGCCCAGGCGCTGCTCTTGCCGAACTGGGTGGCGGGGCTGGCGGGGCTCGTCGGTTTCGGCCTGCTCTTCGCTCTGCGCATCGGGCCTGAGGAACGGATGATGGAAGAAGCCTTCGGTGACGAGTACCATGCCTATCGCGACCGTAGCTGGCGGATCATTCCCTTCATCTATTGACGATTGCAACGTTCTTCGCTTCATAGACCCGGCTGATTTTCCTCGAGGACAAACGTGCGTTCCGTTTCCAGATTCCTGTTTGCGGCATTGATCTCCGCTTCCCTTGCGGGCTGCGAGTCCGTGGCATCGGTCGACAGCGCCACGGCGCCCGTCGATACATCCGTGAAGACGGCGAGCACGCAGGTGGAGTTCCCGCAACTCACCTGCGCCAAATACGGCAAGCCGCTCGGCCTCGATGCCAAGCTGACCGCAAGCCGCGTGCGCAAGGGCGACCCCTATTATATCGAATTCCGCTACCGCAAATCCTACGCCATCATCTCCGGGCACATGTACGACGTCTTCGGGCGGCTCGATAAGAACGGCAAGGTGCTGA
>JBDZVC010000436.1:0-3558 GCA_040255475.1 Phyllobacteriaceae bacterium
CCGCGGCGGGCTTCGACCCGATCTGGTTCGGCGTCATCATCACCATCAACATGGAAATCGGCCTGATCCACCCGCCGGTGGGGCTCAACATCTATATCGTCAATTCCATCGCGCCCGACGTGCCGCTGACCCGCATCATCTGGGGGACGCTGCCCTTTGTCGCATGCATGATGCTCGAGATCGTCATACTCTGTATCTTTCCCGAGATCGCGACATGGCTTCCGACCTATCTGATGGGACCCGGCACATGAGCAGGACGAGTTTTCTGCAGGATCTTCTGGCAACGATTTTCGAGCGTACGGCCCCGCGCTTCATCAGTGACGACCGCCGCCCGCTGGAAGAGCTTGCGGCTGCGCTGATCTCGGAACGCGGCGAAGCCTCTGGCACGCGCCTCGCCGCGGCGATCCTCGACCACTACGAAAAGTCGTCTGCCGAGGAGAAGGCGGAATTCTTCCGTCTCCTGACCGACGCGCACGACCTCGATGCGGGCGCGGTGGCCGAGGCGGCGGAGGCCTACAAGGCATCCCCCGACGCGACGACGCTTGCCCGTCTCGTCGAGGAAGCGGAACCACCGCGCCAGGAATTGCTGCGACGGCTGAACCGCCTGCCCGGCGCCACCGGCCGGCTGGTCAAGATGCGCGAGGATCTGCTTTCCACGCTGAAGGAGCATCCCGATTTCCGCCGCACCGACCTCGATTTCCAGCATCTCTTCATGTCCTGGTTCAACCGGGGCTTCCTCGTGCTGCGGCGTATCGACTGGACGACGCCGGCCAATATCCTCGAAAAGATCATCGCCTATGAGGCCGTCCACGCCATCAACGATTGGGACGATCTGCGCCGCCGGCTGCAGCCCTCAGACCGGCGTTGCTTCGCCTTCTTCCATCCGGCCATGCCGGACGAGCCTCTGATCTTCGTTGAGGTGGCGCTGACCAGCGAACTGCCGGGCTCGATCCGCTCGCTGCTCTCCGAGGAACGCACGGTGATCCCGGAGGCCGAGGCGACCACGGCCGTCTTCTATTCCATCTCCAATTGCCAGCGCGGCCTCGACGGCATCTCCTTCGGCAATTTCCTTATCAAGCAGGTCGCGACCGACCTGATGCTGTCGCTGCCGAACCTGAAGAATTTCGTGACGCTGTCGCCGGTTCCGGGCCTGACGCGCTGGATGCGCGAGGAGGCGGAAGCCGAAGGTACCGACGGGGACAGACGCGCCCTGCTGACGCGGCTGACGGAGGCGAAATCCGCCGCCGACCTCAGAGGCGACGATGCCATCCTCTCCGCGTTGACGGCAGAATATCTGGTCTGGGCGAAGCGCGGCGACGGCCTGCCCCGCGATCCGGTCGCGCGCTTCCATTTCGGCAATGGCGCGAGCCTGGAAGCCATCCATCCGGGCGCCGACTCCTCGCCGAGGGGCATTGCGCAATCCTGCGGCGTGATGGTGAATTACCGCTACGATCTCAAGACCGTCGAGACAAACCACGAGCTTTTCGCGCACAAGCGCGAGATCGTCACGACGCGGGCGATCCGCTCGCTTGCCGGCTCCCGCAAGGGGCCGAAAACCTCACGGAGAACCGAAAATGCCCAACGCGCTCTATGATGCGCTCTTCGCGCCCCATCAGGGCAGCACTAGGCCTTTCCTCTATCTGCCCGACGGCACTGTCCTCTCCTACGACGCCTTCCTCAAGCTGACGGCGCAGATTGCCCACGTCCTTCAGGAAGAGGGCGTCAGGCCCGGCGACCGCGTTGCGGCGCAGGTGAAGAAGAGCGCGAAGGCGCTGGCGCTTTACGCCGCCTGCATCCAGGCCGGCGCCGTCTTCCTGCCGCTCAACACCGCCTATACGCCGAGTGAGGTCGAATATTTCGTCGGCAATGCCGAACCGCGTCTCGTCGTCTGCGATCGTGCCTCGGAAGAGGCGCTGGCGCCAATTGTCGAAAAGGCCGATGCGCGCCTGCTGACGCTGGACGGCGACGGCAAGGGCACGCTGGCGGATGACGCGGCGCGGCAACCCGACCGCTTCGTCACCATCTCGCGGACCGGCGACGACCTCGCCGCCTTCCTCTACACTTCCGGCACGACCGGGCGTTCCAAGGGCGCGATGCTGACGCAGGACAATCTCCTCTCCAACGCGAAATCGCTGGTCGAGGCGTGGCGCTTCACGGCGGACGACGTGCTCCTGCACGCGCTGCCGATCTTCCACACGCACGGCCTCTTCGTCGCCGGCAATGTCAGCCTGCTCGCCGGCGGCTCGATGATCTTCCTGCCGTCCTTCAAGACAGACGAAGTGATCGGCTGGCTGCCGAAGGCGACCTCCATGATGGGCGTGCCGACCTTCTATACGCGCCTGCTCGATGATCCGCGCTTCACGAAGGAGCTTGCCTCGCATATGCGGCTCTTCACCTCCGGCAGCGCGCCGCTTCTCGCCGAAACGCATAACGCCTTCGAGGAACGCACCGGCCACCGCATCCTCGAACGCTACGGCATGACCGAAACCAACATGACCACGTCGAACCCCTATGATGGGGAGCGGCGGGCCGGCACCGTCGGCTTCCCGTTGCCGAACGTCGAGATCCGCGTAGTCGATCCGGAGACGAAGAAGACACTGCCGAACGGCGAGGTCGGCGTGCTCGAAGTGCGCGGGCCGAACGTCTTCAAGGGCTATTGGCGCATGCCGGAGAAGACGAAGGAGGAATTCCGCGAAGACGGCTTCTTCATCACCGGCGACGTGGTGACGATCGACAAGGACGGTTATGTCCAGATCGTAGGCCGCGCCAAGGACCTCATCATCTCCGGCGGCTTCAACATCTACCCAAAGGAGGTTGAACTCCTGCTCGACGAGCAGGAAGGTGTGCTGGAATCGGCGGTGATCGGCGTGCCGCATCCGGATTTCGGCGAGGGCGTCGTCGGCGTCGTCGTGCCGAAGAACGGGAGCGTCATCGAGGAAGAAAAACTGCTCTCCGCCATCCACGACAAGATCGCCCGCTTCAAGCAGCCGAAACGCATCTTTTCGATCGACGAACTGCCGCGTAACACGATGGGCAAGGTGCAGAAGAATATCCTGCGCGACCGCTTCGCCGATACGTTCCAGGCGAAATAGCGACGGCCCCTCGGTCATGGGTATTCCCGCAGGATCGTAAAATCCGCTCCCGGGCTTGATCTGCCGCGCCCGAACGGGCAGGAGACGGGGAGTACTGTCCGAACAGGAGATTCAAATTGTCCGACATCAAGCGCATCGAACCCGGCAAACGCATGAGCCAGGCCGTGATCCATGGGGATTTGATATGGCTCTCCGGCCAGGTCGGCACGTCGGGCGCCGGCGTCGCCCAGCAGACCAAGGACGTTCTGGCGAAGATCGACCGGCTGCTCGCCGAATGCGGCTCGTCGAAGTCGCGCGTCGTGCAAGCCATCGTCTGGCTGGCCGACATGGCCGATTTCGAGGAGATGAACGCCGTCTATGACGCCTGGATCGACCCCACGAACCCGCCGGCCCGCGCTGCGGGGGAATCGAAGCTGGCGGCGCCCGGCTACAAGGTCGAGATCATCGTGACCGCCGTCAAATAGGG
>JBDZVC010000437.1:0-3551 GCA_040255475.1 Phyllobacteriaceae bacterium
CTTGTTGTGGAGCCCGGCGAAGGCTTCCGTATTGTGTTCGGACCACGGGATGAAATCGGTGCGCCAGGTGTCGCTATGGCCCGAGGAAACCGATTTGACCGATGTGGCCTGTACGTCGAACCAATGGCCGGTAATCGAGTTGCGAAACCATTTGCCGACTTCCGGCGCCGTCTTGGTGCGGAGCTGCGTATCCGTGTTGGCCGTGATGATGATCCGGCAATCGTCGCATGTGGACATCGCCCAGTTCGCGATCATGCCCATCTGTGCGGATTTGCCGATACCGTGACCGGAAGCAACCGCTATCTGTAGAGGCTGGAACCGCGTCGTGGGATTGCCGAGATGGTCTCGAATGACCTGGTTGATCTCACGCTGCCATTCACGCGGCCCGTCGACCTCCTTTAGTTCGCCATGGCCCCAATCCCAAGCAATATCCGCCCATTGGTCGGGATCGTGCTGGCAATCGACCGCGAGGGAAAGAATCTCCTCGTTCGGATCAATCTTCTGCTTCGCCTGCACTCTTGCGCGCCTTCATCCGCGCCATGCGTTCGGCCAACTCGTCGACCACGTTGACGTTGACCTCGGACTTGTCCCGCCAGTCTTCCGGCCTGCGGTTCTTCAGCCAGAAGATTGCTGCGGTCGTATCGGCAGGCGAATGCTTCTCGACCTCTACAACCTCAATTTCTTCCTCGTACTGGCCGACCTTGATTTTCATGGCCTGCTCTTCGGTGTAGTTGTAGCCGGTGGCCTTCTGATACAGGCTGCGCTCAACGCGCTCGTCTGCTATTTCCTTGGCGCTTTTTATGGCGTCGCAAAATTCCTCGTGGTCCAGCTTCCAGCGATAAATCGTGGAACGGTGAACGCCGAAGAAATCGGCCATTTCGTCATCAGTCGCACCAAGCGCACAGAGCTTCGCAGCCTGTTCGGCATACGACTTCTTGTATGCTGTAGGCCGCCCACGCTCAGCCATCACACCCGCTCCGGGAAACGAACGAAACCAATCTTGTCCATCCGCTTGCGAGCCATGATCTTGTCGCCGTTCTGGTCCACGATGCCGATGTCGATCAGCTCGTGTTCCTCATAGACCGTGCGACCGAGGTAATCCTCGCCCTTCACGTTCTCGTCTATGTCGGCCATGCGGCGGATGATGTAATCGCGGGCCATCACCCTACCCTACACTCACTCGCCACGAACCAGCCCTGATGCCCCGTCTCATCCGTGATCCGCACCAGCAAGCATCCCGTCTCCGTTGACGTGCGCTCTATCTTGCCGTGGGTGTTGTCTGGGGTGGTGATGGGAGTGCCGAGGGTCATGGGGATGCTCCAAAACGAAAAGCCCCGCGCGGATGGCTCCGGCAGGGCGCAAATCGGTGAACATAATCACTTGTCACAAAATACGTTCCGCTTCGCAAATTGTCAAATGCGAAAGAAGCGAGCGAGCGCGTTGCACAGGATTCTGACATCGCCGGTCATGTGGTGCATCCAGTGATCGTTGATGAGGCAAATATCGAGCGCGGCCCACAGGTTCGCGCCACGGTTTTCGTTCTGCTCTTCCTGGATGGCTTTGCGGCAGGCTGTGTACACTTCCTTCGTGTCCATCACCCATTCCTTGTAGGCTTCCGAGATTTCGTCGCTGGCAGCTCCTACCCGTTCTCCCTCGAGCATAACGCCCGGAGCCTTGATCGAGCGGAGATAGGAGACGTAGAGTCCCATGAAGTTCGTCGCCGCTTCGTACTGCGAATCTGATAGCCCATCACGCGGGCCGATCAGGTTCAGGTAGCCGATGAACGTCTCAGCCTTTTGGTCCTTTGCCTTTTCTGATGGCAGGCCGGTATGCCGGCGGCGCGCATCGAGCGCCACGACGTCTGCAGGTCCGTGGTCGATCCCTGATCGTGATACCCGCCCGCTCGGTTCCCTTGCGCATTCCATCCTTGGCCTTCCTCGTTTTGCTTTTCGCTTCTGTGCTGCCGTCTTCGCCTTCATGTCACCCGCCGCTTGTTTGCCATGTTGGGTTTGCCTCGATCAGCCGCCAAAGATCGTGAATGCCGCGATGACCAGCAACAGAAACCGGATATCGTGCAGGAGGTCGATGATCTGGATCGCCTCGGGCTGATCCTTCCGGTTGATCCAGAACATGCGGTTTTGCCAGTCGTCGGCCGGATGCTCGTTGCGCGCCATTGCCTATCCTCGTTCAGTTGGTGGAGCGGATAGCGGCGGCGATGCGGGCTGGGGTTTGTCCCGCAAAGCGCATCGGGAATTGCTCCGCAACGGTCGCCGCATCCTCCCGTCCTCGCTTCTCTGCGGCTAGGAGGAACATGGCGATTGCCTCGACGGATGCGTTGCTCGTCCAGTTGACGACATTCCGGAGCTGCCGCGCTTCTTCCCAGATGTGGTCTGGAATATTGTCCGATGACGCGTTCCGTCTCTCTGGTATGGTGGTCATGCCGCAATCCTCTCCACGCTCTTGACGGTCACCGTCTCGCCAGCCGTTCCCCTGCCCCACACGATTTGCTCATGCCACGCGCACCATGATTTGCCGGGCTCCGTTACCTCCCCGCAGAACAGATGGGCGTTGGATCCTTGCTCTGGCGAGTTGATGCAGAACCGGCATTGGCGATGGCCTATCTCCACGAGCGAGACGCCGGCAGTCTGAGGTGCGACGAGAACGGGCTTGGCAATGACGGGTTTGGGGAGCGGTTTCAGCCGATTCTTGGAGATAATCCCGCCACGCATGGCCTTGCGGCGGTCGCCTGAACTGGCGGCGATGGATTTCCTCGGTCTCGGTATGCCAAGGTTTTCGCCGGGTTCGCGGGCAAAACCGATTTCTTTTAGCGTCTTGTCCCGAAACACGACGCCGATGATGGCTCCCCTGGACCGGGCAAACCGCGCCGCTATCTGCGTTGCAGTCTGTCCCTTGCGCAACAGATGGGCGATCTCGTCACGATCTTCCTGAGACCATTTCGAGTTAGGGTTGGCCGCGCCTTTTGCGTGGGTAGGATTGATTTTCATGCTGCCTGCTCCATTCTCCATGCGCGCCGAACGGTGGATGCCTCGACGCGGAAATATTCGCCAATGAGGGTTGAGCTTACGTCCGGGCGCTCCTGCCGAATGCGCCGGAAAGCCTCGTATCGCGCTTGTTGCGTGTGCCGTCGCCATGTGTTGCTGCGAAGCTCGCGGAGGGCTATCTTGCGCTCAGAGGCAACCGCCAGCGCGATATCGGCTATCGAGCGACCGCGCGGTTCGATGATTTCGATTATGCGGAACCAGGGGCGGGTCATGCTGCAACTCCGTGATGATCTTTGGTAGACGGCCAGCGCGATTTTCTGACGAGAAACCCGCTGCGTTCGGCTGACACGACGGCGCTATCACCGTACTTCGCGCGAAGGTCGTCTAGCCATGACGCCCATTCCCGGCGATCCGGCGTGATGACAAACTCACCATCGGCGTCGACCGGCGGCCCGTCCGCGAAATCCGCGAACATGCGATTTTGAAGGTACGTGATCATCAACGGCCGATCCTTACCGGACTTTGCCCGGCAGAAATCAGGAGCAAACG
>JBDZVC010000438.1:0-3549 GCA_040255475.1 Phyllobacteriaceae bacterium
ATGCCATCACAAGCGGCGGAATCTTCGGAGGCCGCGCCAGGATCGCGAGAGCAAGGGCGATGGCCGGGAAGACGGTCGGCCCGACGAAGACCTTCCACCAGACGTTGTGCATCTTCGCATAGGTGTGCGCGATAAGCGGCAGCCAGTCGAAATAGGGGCGAGTGAAGACAAGCATCGCGACGGCGTAAATCGCGATCGCGGCCGCTCCAGCCATGGCAGGAGCAAGGATCGCTGCGATGCTTCGCCTTCGCCACGCGGCCCAAAGCGCCGGCGCGACGACGGCCAGCGCGAAATAGGGCTTGATGATGATGATGAGCCCGGCCGCGACTCCGCTGAGAAAGGATTCTCTTGGTGAGAGCGGTTTCTCGTCGGCGATTAGCGCAACCGCTGTCAGGACCGGAAAGGCGAGAAGGAGCGCGGCATGCTCGCGCTCCGCGAACAACGCCATCGGCAAGACCAGGCAAAGGAAAGAGAGGCCGCCGACCAATATCGCCGGTCGAGGCGGGTTATCTAGGCGAGTCGCCATCCGCACCGATGCCGCGACGGACGCCAATCCGGCTGCGATAAATCCTGAGGCGACGACGGCCTCGATCTTGGCGCCGATCACCGTCGCTATCCAGACGAACGGGACGTACAGCCAAACCGACGCCGGCGGGTTTACTTCGAAGACATCGACGTAGAGCCGGTCGCCCGACACGATTTTTTCCGCCGCCGTGATCAGCCAGGAAACATCCGCGTCGAGCGGAATCCAGAAGCTCTGGATCGCTGCCGCAGCGGCTGCCATCGCGAGCGCCGCAGCGACGGCGTCAGGGCCGAACCATCGCGTCCCGCGGCCCGCGCGGCTGTTGGCCCGTCCGGCTTGTGTCGAGATAGCGTCCATCCCCAACTTTGGTATCGCCTGACGCGTTAAGATTTGGAAACCTCTGCCTTTAAGGCTTTTTCAACCCCTTCGGCCCTAATCCCCTCCTCAACCTACGCGAAGTTTTTGGCGCAGGTGGGGGGAGTACGCCTCCCGAATGTGGAGCCACAAGGAGACCGGACATGGCTAAGTTTCTGAAGCTGATTAAGAACGAAGAGGGTGCGACTGCCATCGAGTATGGCCTGATCGCTGCTCTGATCGCCGTTGCTGCGATTGCCGCGATGTCGAACATCGGCACCTCGCTGAGCACGACCTTCTCGGGCGTTTCCAGCACCCTCGACAGCGCCAACGGCTAATAGCCACAGCGCTTGAGAAAAAGGGCGGCGGTGCCGAAAGGCGCCGCCGCTTTTTTTTTGTGCCTGTTGCGGATGCCGATCGATCCCGGGAAGTACTTCCGGAAATTCCCTCCTTCTTCCCGGACCAATCCATCAGGTGCCGAAGCACAGATAGTCCGCCCGTCAACTTCGAATGAGGCGGTTCGATAGGTCCGAGGGCTCCACTGGCCTTTCAGGGACGGCGATACGTTTCAGCCAGGATCGACGCTCAGGCGTGGGCAGGCTGTGCGTTGATCGCGTGAGCGGCTTTTGAGCGGTCCTTCCACAGCTCGCGCGCAATGAGCGCCAGCAGGCAGATCGGAAGAACAGGATTGAGGTTAATCGGCCCTGTTTCGCCGGCGTGCTGGGCGATCGAAACGATCGGGATGCACCAAAGCGGAACCAGGATAGCGGGGTGCACTTTCTTCCCCGCGAGCCAAAAGAAAGCGATCACCAGGATCAGCTGATCGTAGAGAAACAAATAGGTGCTGGAGAGGGCCGTCGCGCAGGCGAGCGTCGATGCCTTGGCCAGCATGTCATCGGTGGTCCGCCAGACGCGCCAGACAAGAAGCGCCGCGGCTGCAAGAACGGCCATGTGCAGGGCAAAAGCGGGTCCCGCGGCAACCCCGGCCTGGCGGGCGGCGGCGTAGACGCTCGCCAATTGCATCCATCCGACGGTTCCGTTCTTCGCAATGCTTGCGAACAGCGGCAAAGAGCCTAGCCAAGCGGCCATCGTCGCCGGTCCGAAGGCAATCAGCCCCGCCAGCGTGACTCCGATCGAAGAGGCTGCGGCCCCGGCGATTGCGCGCCATTGGCGCGAGGCAAGAAGCGCCAGCGGGAACAGCAGAGCAAGCTGCGGCTTGATGACGAGGCACCCGATCAGCAGGCCGGCGACGAACGGCCGCCGTTCGAGCAGCGCGACGCCACCGAAAAAGAGGGCCGCGGTAAGGAAGCCATTCTGCCCGACGATGCAATCGACGAGGACCGGCGGGAAAGCGAGTGCGAGCAGCCCGGCCCGAGGCACCAAGCGCTTGAGAGCGACGAGGTAGGCAATCAGGGTAAGGCACACCCAGACCGTCATCGCCGCCGGGTAAGAGAGCAACCCGAACGGCAGGACGAGCAACAGGAAGCCCGGCATGTACCCGAACGGCATCGACTTGCCTGGCCCGAATTCCGCTACCGCAGTCTGCAACTTGTGGAGAATTGCTGGATCATAGGCGAGCGCCGGGGTTCCGGCGATTGCCAGCTTCGCCGCCCCCCAGAAGGCAATGAAGTCATGGCAAACCGGACGAGCCCAGTTGAGCCAAATCTGAGTCGTCGAAAAATAGAGGATGACGAGCGCCATTGCGCCGCCCAGCAGCCGGTACTTGGCAAACGGATCGGTTGCTGGATCGAAGAGTGGTTTCCCGCTGAATTTCATGAGGCCGAAGGCTCAATAGATCCCGGGCACAAGCCTGAAGCGGACGCGCTTGGCGAGCTCCCGATAATTCTCATCCTTAAGGAGGAATTTCTCTTCTTCGCGGATCCGAAGCAGCTGGACCGTCCAGGTGACCAGATATTTGATGATGTTCCCGATCGACAGGTTCGCGAGGAGGAAGCCGACCTGGGTGAGGAAATAGCCGAGGTACATCGGGTGGCGGATCAGCCGATACGGGCCGCCGACGCGGATGCCCCGATTGGCCGGAGCGAGGCCGAAGCTGCGCCAGAGCGAAATCTTGGCGGCGAGGTTCAGGCCAACCCCACAGGTCATCAGTAGTCCCGCATAACCCTCGGAAAGGAGCTCCATTCCCCCTGTGGTGGGTCGGACCAGCAAAGGCGCGGCTGTGCCGACGAGGGCGAGCAGCCATGGGAAAGGCTTCATCACCATTTCGCCCGGGCGGCGAATGATGATGAGGACCACGGGGAGCGTTTCCGAGATCGCAAGGAGAAGCAGGTACGGATGATCGGCCGCGCGACTGAGGATCGCGTTTAGGAACGTCGCGCTGAGCAAAACAAGGAACAGCCGCTCGGAATAGTCCGCAATCTTGTTGAACATCGGTCCCGCCCTCCGTTCCCCCCAGCAGTAGGCAAAGGAGGCGAAAGAACGGTTAACGCATCGGTAGCGACTTTAACGGGCCGATCAGGCGTCGTTCGCGGCCAGAACCGGCGCGGCGATAATCCTGACCTTGCGCTCTCCGCACCAGACTTCGATCGGCCGGTGGTCGGATTCGCCGGCGATGTGGATCGCGTCCAGGTCGTCCTTTGCTTCGATCTCGCGCTCGCGATCGATCCGAAGCGTGTTCGGATTGATGAAGCAAAGGCGGTAGCGGATCATCG
>JBDZVC010000439.1:0-3543 GCA_040255475.1 Phyllobacteriaceae bacterium
GGGCTATGCCATCGGTTCGGCCGGCCTCGGCGCGCTGGTGCTGTTCGCGGCCTATTCGAACGATCTGCGCTATTTCGCGGCGAACGGGGACAAGTTCCCTTACTTCCATGGCATCGGTGAGATCTCCTTCGATCTGTCGAACCCCTATGTCGTCGCCGGCCTGATCTTCGGCGGCCTCATCCCGTACCTCTTCGGCGGCATCGCCATGACGGCGGTGGGTCGCGCGGCCGGCTCGATCGTCGAGGAGGTGCGCAAGCAGTTCCGCGAGAACCCGGGCATCATGCAGGGCACGTCCAAGCCGAATTATGCCCGCGCCGTGGACCTTCTGACTAAGGCGGCGATCAAGGAGATGATCATCCCCTCGCTCCTGCCGGTGCTGGCTCCGCTCGTCGTCTATTTCGGCGTGCTGCTCATCTCCGGTTCGCGCGCCTCGGCTTTCGCCGCGCTCGGCGCGTCGCTCCTCGGCGTCATCGTCAACGGCCTGTTCGTGGCCATTTCGATGACTTCCGGCGGCGGCGCCTGGGACAACGCCAAGAAGAGCTTCGAGGATGGCTTCACCGACAAGGACGGTGTCAAGCACCTGAAAGGCTCGGAGGCGCACAAGGCGTCGGTGACCGGCGACACGGTCGGCGATCCCTACAAGGATACCGCCGGTCCGGCCGTCAACCCGGCGATCAAGATCACCAATATCGTGGCGCTCCTGCTGCTCGCGGTGCTGGCGCACTGATCCCGCCACCGGGTTTACCGGCGGATGAAAGATACGAGCCTCGCGGTGAAAACCGCGGGGCCTTTCGCTGAAAGGAGTGAGGCTGCCGAGCGCCGGGGGACGATCCTACGTGCGTGATCCGTTCGGCCGCCTCGTCGATATCCTGTCGCATGGATAGCGTCCGCATTGCCAAGCGGCGCGCCCTCGGCTAACCCGGCGCGCATGACCGTCACCGTCCGCTTCGCCCCGTCTCCGACGGGCTACATCCATATCGGCAATGCGCGCACGGCGCTGTTCAATTGGCTTTTCGCGCAAAAGCATGGTGGCCTGTTCGTCCAGCGTTTCGATGACACGGACGTTGCCCGCTCGAAACAGGAATATGTGGACGGCATCCTTGCCGACCTCGAATGGCTCGGCATCCACCCCGACCGGATCGAATATCAGTCCAGGCGCTTTGCCGCCTATGATACGGCTATTGAGAAACTGAAGGCCGACGGCCTGCTCTATCCCTGCTACGAGACGCCCGAGGAACTGGAGCTTCGCCGCAAGATCAGGCTCTCGCGGCGCCTGCCGCCTGTCTATGGCCGCGAGGCGTTGAAGCTGACGGAAGAGGAGAAACGGGCGCTTGAAGCGGAGGGTCGGAGGCCGCACTGGCGCTTCCTGCTGCCTAATTTCGAGAAATCGCCCTTCGAGACGGAACGGACGGAAATCCAGTGGGACGATGTGGTGCGCGGTCGCGAGACGGTGGACCTTGCCTCGCTCTCCGACCCGGTGCTCGTTCGCGCCGACGGGACCTATCTCTATACGCCAACCTCCGTCGTCGACGATATCGATATGGGCATCACCCATGTCATCCGCGGTGACGACCATGTCACCAATACCGGCGTGCAGATCGCCTTGTTCCGGGCACTGGGTAGTGAGCCGCCGGCCTTCGGACACCACAATCTCCTGACGGCCGCATCCGGCGAAGGGCTTTCCAAACGCTCCGGTGCGCTGTCGATCCGGGGTCTGCGCGAAGCGGGTCTGGAGCCGATGGCCGTCGCCTCGCTCGCCGTGCTGATAGGCACCTCGGAAAGTGTTTTGGCGATGCGCTCGATGAACGAGCTTGCCGCTCATTTTGACCCGGCAGCCACCTCGCGCTCGGCCTCGAAATTCGATCCCGACGAGTTGAAAGTGCTCAATCGCGCCTTGCTCCACGAGATGGATTTCGACGAGGCGAAAGAGCGTCTGGTCGCGCTCGGCATCGACGGGCCGACGGCCGAGCCGTTCTGGCAGGCGGTGCGCGGCAACCTCGACATTTTCTCCGACGTGGCCAAATGGTGGCGGATTGTGCGAGACGGCCCTGCGGATAAACCGGAACTTCCGGTCGAGGATCTGGAATTCGTGCGTTCCGCCTTCGGCCTGCTTCCGCCGGAGCCTTGGGACCACTCGACTTTCAGGCTGTGGGCGGATCGCGTCAAGGACGAGACCGGCCGAAAGGGCAGGGCGCTCTTCGCGCCGCTCAGGCTTGCGCTTACGGGGCTTTCTTCGGGGCCGGAGCTCGCAGATCTATTGCCTTTGATGGGTCGGGAAGGAATCTTGGCCCGACAACCCTGACCTTGCGGTCCTTGTCGATAGCGGGCGTGGGTTCGATTGCCGCCGCTTCCGCCGCCGGATTGCCGGCTTCGGCCTGAGCATGGGATTCTTCATGATGCTCCGCAGCAGTTTGGGGCGCCGGCGCGCTTTCATCCGGCATCTGTAAGCCGGAAGGGGTTGCCGCCACGATCGACGATCGCCCGGCGACAGCGCAACTGCAACCAGGAGCGCGTGGCGCGTCTGCCTTGCGGTAAAGGAAGGCGGTCGGAAGATTTTCGTAAGGTACGCCGGCGAGCGAGATCATGCTTTCCGATTCCTCGCTCGGCACGTGATAATAGAGTTCCACCTTCGTGCCGGGACATCTCGCCTGGCAGGTCTGCTCGTCACGCGCGAAATTGGCGGGCGAGGTGGCGAACGAGATCGGGAAATAATAGCCGTCGCACGTCCTCACGCACATGGTCCGGTATGCGCCGGATGCGGAGACGTCGCTGCCGGCGGGAATGTCGGCCGGTATCTCGTCGCTTTCCTGTGCCGGGCCGGAGCGATGGATGACAACACCCCGGTTGACGCGGTCGAAAAGAACGCCGCGTCCTTCGTCTGGACCGATCGGGTCCGGCAGCCTTCGTGCCGCGATCTGATCCTCGCGGCAGCCATTGGCATCGATCGCCGCGAGGATCTCCTGCCGGTCCGGCGCGTCCGCCTTCCGGGCGAACCCCTCGCGTCGACGCTCCAGCATCGCCATGTTGCGCTCCATCTTGTCGATGGTCCGGCTGATGGAATCGCAGCGGCCGGAAGGATCATCGCGCAGATTGCCGAAAAGGCCGGTGCAACCGCTGCGCCGGGCGATACGGTGCGCGCGGGAAAGCTCGGCCTCCTGGTCGGCGATCGCGCGCTCGTAGCGCTTCAGCATGGTGGTGCTTTTCTGTGTAGTGGAAGCGGAGGCGAGCTGGGCCTTGAGGTGCCGGCAATATTGCCTGTCCGCCGCGGCGGCATTCGCCGACAGGGCGGCAAGCAGGCAGGCGGTGCCGGCCGCCGCCGTAATCTTGCCCACTATCCCGCCTCTGAAAGCCATGGCACCCCGCTCGTAGCTTTACCGCGGCTTTTAGCACCTTGAAGGGATATTGTCGTTGCAGACAATCAAAAGTGGTGAATACGGAGCGGGCGGTATTCATCCCGCCCGGTTGACAAGAACCGTGCTCTCGATTAGTTCACCGCCAGCGCCGGACAGCGATGCCCGGCGCTAAATTCATTTGACGTGTCCC
>JBDZVC010000440.1:0-3528 GCA_040255475.1 Phyllobacteriaceae bacterium
AGCGATCCTTCGTGAACAGCGGATGAAAAAGGCTGACAATGAGCTTACCGGTTATTGCGTCGGTGTAGGGCGCCGTCATCGTCAGGCCCCCTTTCACCGGCTCACTCCCCGGAGTCCTGAGCCAGCCCTGCCAACTTTCGTAGAGACCAGGAAAAAAGAAGTCCCAGAAATTGGCGCTGTTGTGCCCGGGGTAGAGCTTGTCGAAAGTCTGCGCCTGATCGGTGTAGGGAACCGTCCGGAAGATCGGCCGGCTTTTCGGGCCGATATAATACATCTGCTGCTTCGGCGCGCCGGTCGCCATGAGGCTCGGCGCAAAAAGATCGAGCATGGCGCTGTCGTCGATTTCTTTTTGCACCGCCGGCAAGGGCCGGTGATCCGCGTCGAGCAGATAGCCCCATACGCTGACGACCGACGTGCCACCGGGCCCGTTTTGCGCCCATCCGCCCTTCTGGTCGTAGATCAGGGGCGCCTGGTTCGCCGCCGATCCGGCCAAGGCCGCGGCAAGAGCCTCTCTGCCGTCCGGGTGATCGATCTGCGCCTGCATCGAACCGGCCAGGGCATCGACTTCGCCGCGAACGCGATCCAGAACGAGATCCGCCCGCACCGAGGTTGAACCCACGTAGGTCTTCAGGAATTCCTGCGTCGCGGTAGTCAGCCCGGCGCCGACTTCCGAAGCTGCGTCCTTCGACAACCGCTGCACGTTCCACAGCGCGAGGCCGCCGCTGAGCAGCAGATCGAAGAGAACGGCTGCTCCAACGACCATGATGAACTTGGCCCGGAAGGAGCGGGGCGACAGCGTAAACCTGTTACCGGGCCGGGGCTCGATGGCTTGCGGCGTCATTGCGGCTTGCGCCCGGACGCAACCCATATCGGCCAGCCGGCATAGCCTTTCGGGTGTGTCGCCGCGAAGATGTGATCCTGAAAACCCTGCCGCAAGCGCGTATTGAAGGCTTTGTCGTCTCCACGTTGGACCGACATCTGGCCGGCATAGACGTTTTCCCAGGATTGTATGATGTCCGCGAAATCCTGTGGGTCGCCGTCCATATTGGTCACCATGAACGATTCCATGCGAACTTCGTCGAAGCCGGCGTCGAGAAGATATCGCCGGCTTTTTGGACCAAGCTCCACGTCCATGCCGAAATGCGCAAACAGCCTGGCGACTTCGGTATATGTCCACTGGATGCTTTCGGCGCGTGGTTCTCCCAGGCAATGGGAATTCTTTTCGTTGGTGACGTAAACCCGGCCGCCCGGCTTGCAGATACGGTAGAGCTCGCGCAGGATCAGTTCCGGTCGATCGAATATCTGCAGCGAATGCCGGCAGGTGACGAGATCGAACTGGTTGTCTTCCAGAAGCATGTCGGCAGCGTCGCCATAGACATATTCGATACCCTGGATGCCGAAGTCGCCCGCGACCTTTCGGGCATAGTCCAGGCTCGACCGTGAATGATCGAGCGCGACCAGGCGCGCAGGATCGAACTCCTTGTGAACCAGCACGGCAAAATCGCCGATGCCGCAGCAGATGTCGGCGATCACCAGCCCCTTACGCATGCCGTGACGCGGCAGGATGTCCCGCTCGTGCCGCCAGGTCATCTTCGTCTGGGTGCGGAGGATCGGAATGAAGGAACCCTCTTCCAGGAACGTCTGGCCAGGGTAAAATTGGCTGTCGTACTCCTCGACGGCAATGCGCGGGTTTGTTTCTTGCAAGGCGCGAAACTTGCGTGTCGACCAACCCACGACGCTTGAGGTGATGATCGATATCCTGAGTTCCGGCCTTTCCTCGCAAGCCTTTATCAGATGGGTCGCAAGCGTGTGGAAAGCCAGATTGTTGAGCCGCAACAATCGCCTGACATTGATATAGAAGGTGCCTTTGACGAGTGCGATGGACGCCTTGAGCAACCGAGTACAACTGTCCATCTCATCGACCTGTCGCGGCCGCATGGAACCGATGATCGAAAACTCCTGATTGTTCTCGTCATAGCGGACATTGAAGGTTGGGTAGTCCATATCCGACATCAGCTCCTCCCCCCTTCCAACGAGAGTTCGGCAACCAGCCGTATTGCCTGCGGCATCGCTTCAACGGAGAAATCCGCGCCATAGTCGACGGCCAGTTCGAGCAGCCCGACGCCGGCGTCCATCGGACCCTCTCTGAACAGGGCGGCGCGATATCGATCCTCGATGTCTTCGCCCACCAAATTGGCCACCGCACCCTGATAGAAGGCGCTCTCGGATTTCCCGCAGGAAACAGTGAGCTCGATCCTGTCTCTCTCTGCGTGGCGGCTCACGCGGCAGGTAAGATTGCCTGCCGCGCCGTGGACGCGAAAGACCGTTTCCAGCAACTCGTTGAGCGCGGAGGAAAACAGGTTCGCGTAGAGAAGCGAGTCCGTGCGATTGTGGCTGATCATACGCGCGAAGTAGGAGGAAAGCCGGTCGCAATAGGACCAGTTCGAAGCAAAGGCCGCGATGTCGAGATCGATGCTGAGAAGCGGGGCGAAATAGCCGTCCTCGCGAGCCTCCCGCATCCGAGACATATGCCTCCCGTCACGATGTGAAGCTTGACCTGCTTCGCTTCCTCCGGCCGTATCGGAGAGCGGACCTTCACGAGTCGGATTTGCCAAGCGGTCCACCCCCATGCAACTATACGGAAAGGCCGCTGAAACGCCAACGCCGATCGCCGGGCCGATTGCCTACAAGCGGTCCGGTGGGGGGAATATTACACCTGATAATGAACGAACCCTCAAAAACAGCTGCTGTTGTTTTCTCTGAGCAGGCGCAGGGCAGTTTTGACCTCGCCGAAGAGCTTGCCGCGGCGAGGGCCGAAATCTCGCGCCTGACCGCCGAATACCAGGATCTGACACTCCTATACGAAGCCACCATCGAACATGGCGAGGCAGTGGAAGATCAGTTGGCCGACAGCAACCTTGCGCTTCAGAAGACCCAAGCGCGGCTGGAGGCGGAGCTTCTCGATGCCGCGCGGTACGTGATGTCCATATTGCCTGCGCAACGCGAGGCGTTTCCCTCGACTGAATGGTCGCTGGTGCCTTCCACGGAGCTTGGCGGCGATTCCTTCGGCTATCACGACATCGACGAAGATCACATGGCATTTTACCTGCTCGACGTGTGTGGTCATGGGGTGGGCGCAGCGCTGCTGTCGGTAGCGGCCATCAAAGTACTGCAGTCGTCGGCATTGCCAGCTACCGACTTTCGCGAACCGCACAGCGTGCTTTGCGCGCTCAATGAAGCCTTCCCGATGGAAAAGCAGAACGACATGTTCTTCACCATCTGGTACGGCGTGTACCAACGCACGACGGCGACGCTTCTTTACGCGAGCGGCGGCCATCCGCCGGCTATCCATTTGCGCGCCGGCGCCGATAGACGCACGACGTCAACGCATCTGATGACGCGGGGCGGGATGGCGATCGGCGCGCTTCCCGACATAAGCTATCAATCCGAACGCATCGCAATCGAACCTGGCGACCGGTTGCTGCTGATCAGCGACGGAACCTTCGAAGTGTCCGGCCCGAACGGCGA
>JBDZVC010000441.1:0-3515 GCA_040255475.1 Phyllobacteriaceae bacterium
GCGAGGTCTATCCGGGCTTCCTGCAGCTTTCCGGCTTCATGAGCATGAACCTCGACCGGCACATCATCGCCCACAAGGACTTCTTCATGCATCTGGTGAAGGACGACGGCGATTCCGCCGAGAAGCATCGCGAATTCTACGACGAATATCTGGCGGTGATGGACCTGACCGCCGAATTCTACCTGCAGACGGTCGAGACCGTCTTCATCGATCACGATCTGCCGCTCGGCAAGATGATGCACCGGGCCGAACGGGTCGATCCGACCGCGATCCGCAACGTGGCGCTCCTGACCGTCGAGGGCGAGAACGACGACATATCAGGCCTCGGGCAGACCAAGGCCGCGCACCGGCTGGCGCCCAACATCCCGGACAGCATGCGCGAGCATTACATGCAGAAGAAGGTCGGCCATTACGGCGTCTTCAACGGCTCCCGCTTCCGTGCCGAGATCGTGCCGCGCATCGTCGATTTCATAAACGCCAACAACGGTCGCAAGCGCGCGGCCGCAAGGCCGAGACTGGTGAGTTCGTCGGCGCATTGACACGCCCCGGAGGCGTCCGGACTGCGTGCCCTGACGTCATGCTTGCATTTTTACCACGCCTGCTAACCAACTATCGAGCCAATCCACGTGCTTGATTGACTCTTCCCACCTGACGCACTTAACGTTTCATTAAGAAATAAAAAGTGGCGGCAGGGTATGGTTCCGATGAAGACCGGTAAGGGAGGAGGCGCGGTGCTGCGCAGCGCCGTTCTGGTCGGTATCCTTGCGATGGGCTGGGGCGCGAACGATGCGGTGGCGAGCGCCTATATGGCTACGGGCGGGCTGACCTCGCAGCCGATCGGTCATTACGAATTCTGCAAGGCCAATCCGGGCGAATGCAACATTCGCCCGCGAGACTTGCAGCCATTGCACCTGACCAAGGCGGCATGGAACGTGATCGTCGACGTGAATGACCGCGTCAACAGTGCCGTGAAGCCGATGAGCGATCTCGAAATCTATGGCAAGGACGAAGTCTGGGCCTATCCCGACAGGGGCGTCGGCGATTGCGAGGATTATGTGCTGGAAAAGCGCCGTGATCTTTATAGGGCCGGTTTTTCGCTCGCCGATCTTCTCATCACCGTCGTGCGCAAGCCGGACGGCGAAGGGCATGCCGTGCTGACGGTTCGCACCGACAAGGGCGATTTCATCCTCGACAATCTGAACCAGGAGGTGAAGCTGTGGACACGCACGCCTTACCGCTACCTGAAGCGTCAGGCCGAGAACAATACCGGCCACTGGGTCTCGATCCGCTCCGGCGAAAACATGCTGGTCAGCGCTGTTAAATAGCCGGCCGTCGGATCCGCGCTCTCTTTCCCGTCGCGAACCGGTCCATCGAGCGCCTGATGGATTTGCACGCAGCAGCGAGATCGTCGTAGCCGGGCGACGCTATGATCCCAGCCAGTTTTGCACTTGCGTCATCGCAGCGCCCGCGACGACGAACATGATACCCAGCACCCTCGTCCAACTGATAGGCTGCGCCTCAAGGCCGAACGCGCCGAACTGATCGAGGACGGCAGCGCCGAGAACCTGGCCCAGCACGATGCAGGTGAAGAATGCGGCGACGCCCAGCCTCGGCGCAACCATGATGCCGCCAAGGACAAACAACGCACCGGCGGCGCCGCCGATGAGAACCCACCATGGCAGTGAAAAAAGTTTTGGCAGGCTTATCGGGGCTCGGCCGAGCGTCGTCCACACGACAACGATCATCGCGAGGCTGATGACGATCGAGCAGATGGCGGCAATCAGCGGGCTTCCGAGCCTGAGCGCCATCTGGGCGTTGATGGCAGGTTGCATGGAGATAATCGCGCCAAGCCCGAGCGCGGCGAAGAGATAAAGGGCGGTCATGCGCAAAATCTTTCGTGATTGTCGAGTGTCCTCCCCTTGATAGACAAGCTGGCGGCATGGCGCATCCCGTTTCCCGCCTGAGGGGTGCGCATCCTTGGCCGCCGAAGAGATGGAAGCCCGGTGCTTCCGGGGCCGCGATCCGCCGCATAGGGCGATCCGAAAATCCGTCGGCCTTCTATGCCGCCTGCGCCAGCCTGTCGCTCGGGACGCGGTAGGAGATCGCTTCCGCAAGATGGATGCGCCCGACTTTAACCTCGCCGGCGAGGTCGGCGAGCGTGCGCGCGACGCGCAACACACGATGATAGGCACGTGCGGAGAAGCCGAGCTTTTCGCTGGCGTCGTAGAGCAGTGCCGCGCCTGCTGCGTCGGGTGCGGCGATCTCCTCGATCAGTTTCGTCGCGCAATGCGCATTGGTCGTGGCGCCCGCCGGGCCGAGTGCCGCGAAACGCTCTG
Organism: Phyllobacteriaceae bacterium; assembly: GCA_040255475.1. Taxonomy (GTDB): domain Bacteria; phylum Pseudomonadota; class Alphaproteobacteria; order Rhizobiales; family Rhizobiaceae; genus Mesorhizobium_L. The sequence goes on from JBDZVC010000441.1 coordinate 2,337, forward strand.
CCTGAATGCATCGTGCGCGGGCGACGCGTTCCGCAACGGCGCTCGACGGTTCCGCCTTTGCCGGCCGGATGAGGTCGCTAGCGGAAATCGCCGGCACGTCGATCCTGAGATCGATCCGGTCGAGCAGCGGACCGGAAATGCGCGCCTGATAGTCGCTCTGGCAGCGCGGCCCGCGCGCGCAGCGATGCCCCGGTTCTCCCGCCATGCCGCAACGGCAGGGATTCATCGCGGCGATAAGCTGGATACGCGCCGGATAGGTGACGCGATGGTTGGCGCGGGCGATGACGCATTCACCCGACTCGAGCGGCTGGCGCAGCGAATCGAGCACCTGCGGCGTGAATTCGGGCAGTTCGTCGAGGAAAAGCACGCCGTTATGCGCCAAGGAAACCTCGCCTGGCCGCACCCTCAATCCGCCGCCCACCATCGCCGCCATAGAAGCGGAGTGATGCGGTGAGCGGAAGGGCCGCCGGTCCGAAAGCTGGCCACCAGCAAGTTCGCCGGCCATCGACGCGATCATGGAGATTTCGAGTAGTTCGCGCGCCGAGAGCGGCGGCAGGATCGAGGGCAGGCGCTGGGCGAGCATCGATTTGCCGGCGCCGGGCGGCCCTACCATCAAAAGGTTGTGTCCGCCGGCAGCCGCCACCTCCAATGCCCGCTTGGCGCTCTCCTGCCCCTTGATGTCAGCGAGGTCGGGCAGGATGCCCGCAGCAGGCCTGATGCGCGCCTCGGGCCGCGTCAGCACCTGCGTGCCACGAAAATGATTGGCGATGGCGATGAGGCTGCGCGGCGCGAGGATGTCGATCTCCTCGCCCGCCCATGCCGCTTCCGGTCCCGAAGCGTGTGGGCAGATCAGCCCCTTGCCTTCGGCGTTGGCGCCCATCGCCGCCGGTAGGGCACCCGCCACCGGCGCGATCGTGCCGTCCAGCGAAAGCTCACCCAGCACGACATATTCTGCCAGCGCATCGCCCGGCACGGCGCCGAGCGCGGCCATGAGCCCGAGGGCGATCGGAAGGTCGTAATGACTGCCCTCCTTGGGCAGGTCGGCGGGTGCCAGATTGATCGTCACCTTCTTTGCCGGCATCGACAGGCCGGACGCGTGCAACGCCGCCTGTACCCGTTCGCGGCTTTCCGCCACCGCCTTGTCCGGCAGGCCGACGATCTGTATGCCTACCTTGCCGG
>JBDZVC010000442.1:0-3509 GCA_040255475.1 Phyllobacteriaceae bacterium
CGCGCTGGGGCCGATCTACCCGACCATCCTGAAGGCAATGAAGTGGGCACCCCAGGGTGTGGGACGCCTGCGCAAGTGGCGCGGCCGGATCGGCACGTTGCCGTTGGTCGCTATCGGTGGGCTGAACCCGCAGCGTCTACCGGGCGTTTTCGCCGGAGGTGCCGACAGCGCGGCCGTCGTCACCGACATCACACTGAACCCTAACCCCGAGGCGCGCACGCGCGAATGGATCGCAGCAACGGCCCACTGGCGCTAATGGCCGAATACGGTGCCGCATTCAACCTACAGCGCCGCGTATCGCTTGAGCGAGAACGCTGTCGAAGCCTTCCCAGGCCCGGGAGAACTGATCCGGTCTGAAGCGCCCACGGCCTGTTATGGGCAGAAACAGGAATCAGGTAGCATGCGCGCCGGATCCCGCGAAATCATTTGAGGGGCGGGATCACCTTGGCTTCCCGCAAGGCACCAAGAGCGCCGAGGATAGAGGATTCCGTCTCGACGGCACCGCTGAAGCCGTAACGACTTGCCTTCGCCATCGACGACATGTCGTCCCAATCGGCCGAGAATAAAAAATCCCCGAAACCCCAATTCGCCAAGCTGAGGACGTCCGGGTGCGTGAGTCCGTATTGCCTGCTCATCGCGTTCCACAGATCCGCCGCTGCCGACATGGGATGCTCGCTCATCGTCCTTTCGCCATATCGGCAACCACCTCCGCCATCGCATTCGCAATCGTACTCGTTTTGGCCTGGCCGATCATCGCTTACCTAGCCCTGCTGCCGGCCGCCGGCATCGGCGCCATCGTCTTCGTACTCGCCAAGGCCTTTTGCGAACTGGCGGCAATCATTCTCGACGTGCTGGTTCCTGGCTGAGAGATCTCGACGCGTTTTACTCTCAAACGCACATCGAGGAGATGGCCGAATATCCGGAAACAGACGACGGCCATGAAGCCGTGCATTCCAACCTGCCAAGCCACAAATGACCGCGTCCCGGCCTCCGGATCGCCATCGTTCAGGATCGAATTACCGGTTCCCGATGCATCGATGAAGTCGCCGCCTCCGCCCGATATCTACGGATCGCGTCGGCAACGAAAATGCGCGACAGCGCGTGATAGAGCGGTTCGTGCGAGATGATACGGGCAGTGCCATAGCCAAGCATTGCAGTGACCATCAGCGCGATGACATTGTCGTGGTTGCCGGTCATTTCCAGGATGATGACGAAAGCGGTCATCGGCGCCTGGACGACGCCGGCGAAATAGCCGGCCATGCCGAGTAGGGCTGCTATGCCGGTACCGCCGCCGAATATCAGGCTCAGCGAGGAACCGATGCCGGCTCCCACCGCCAGCGACGGGGCGAACAAACCGCCCGGTATGCCAGAAACCGTCGACAGAACGCCGGCCGCCAATTTGCCGACAAAGAAAAACCACGGCAGCGGCGTTCCCTCGATTGCACCGCGCGCCTGTGCATAGCCGGTGCCAAAAGTCAGCCCGCCCGAGGCGATACCGATAAGCGCCACGCCGATGCCGCACAAGCCGGCCACCAGTAAGGTGCGTGGCAGCGGCTGCAGCACGTTCCAGCGTCTTATCTGACGTGTTCCCTTCAATACCAGCAGGGAAAACAGCGCGCCAAGGCTACCGCCGATCACGCCGCAGGCAAGGATCAGGGGCGCATCGGCAACGAAGGACACCGTGCCTTCCGCGATGCCGAAATAGGTGTAGTTACCGAGAAGACCGAGCGAGGCGAGGCCGGCAAGGATCACCGCTGTCAACACCAGCCCGTTGGTGCGCGCCTGATAGGTGCGCCCCATCTCCTCGATCGCGAAAACGATACCGGCAAGCGGCGTGTTGAAGGCGGCGGCGACGCCGGCGGCCGATCCGGCGAGTATCAGGCCTTTCGCCTGTGCCATGCCGCCCCAGCGGGCCACCTGCAGCATGATAGAGGCGCCGACCTGCACCGTCGGCCCCTCGCGACTGATGGATGCGCCACATAGCAAGCCGAGCAGCGTAAGGCCGATCTTGCCGACCACCATCCTCAAGGACAGCAGGCGGCTGCGTTCTTCTTCATCGCGAAGGTGGCGGGCGGCGATCGCCTGCGGGATGCCGCTGCCTTGCGAATTGGGAAAATAGACATGGGCCGCCCATGCGCACAGCATGAAGCCGACGGGCGTCACGAGAAGCGGCAGCAAGCCGCGCCAACCGTCGCCATCGCCAATGATCGCATGGAAACCGAACTGCGCGATATCCGCCAGCTTGGCGAAGAGCACGCTGACCAGACCAACGGTCACGGCACCGGTCCAGAACACGAGACGCGGCTGCCACACGCGGCGAGAGCCCCACATGGCGCGGGTGCGGCGGAGCATTGGGTTTCGTGGAAACGCGTGATGCATCTTGTATGCTTTAGACTGGCATAATGCCGTCGCCTAGAGTCATGGCGAAAAACACCTCGGTTCAAACCAAAGAGAGGCCGCAAGCGTCGTGGCTCGCTTGTCCTGCCCGTCTGATCGCATTTATCGGACATGAAACAAAGGCGGCTATGCCGCGACGATTGGTCTGGCTGATGACGAGGCGGAGATGCCGTAGCTTGGGATAGGTTTTCGGCATTTGGACGCCTGCGGACGCCCTGTAACACAAGCTGGGGACGGAAGCGGGTGGCCATGGCGCAGGGTTTCAGCATTCCCACCGAAATGACGCAGACCGCGCGCCGCGGCCACGGTTTTTACGTCTCCATGGCGGTGCTGGGCACCTTCCTGTGGTGGATGTCGACTTACCGCATGTCGGAAATGCCCTTCTGGGCGCCGTGGGATTTCTCGCCTCTCTGGTTCATCGCGATGGCCCTGGCCGTCTATTGGTACGCGCGGGGTCTGGCATGTACGCCGTCGGCCGAGCGTCCGGCGCTCTGGCGTACCAGCTTTTACTATGCCGGCGTCGTGCTGATCTGGATCGTTCTGCAGACGCGGTTTGAATATATGGCGCAGCACATGTTCTTCCTGAACCGCGCCCAGCACGTAGTCATGCATCATATCGGGCCGTTCCTGATAGCGCTCGCCTGGCCCGGTGAGACGCTGACCGCGGGCATGCCTGACTCTGTGAAAAGGTTGATGTGCTGGCGTCCGCTGAAGGCGGTCGTGGCTATCGTCCAGCAGCCTTTCCTGGCGGCTGTGCTGTTCTTCGGGCTGATCGCACTGTGGCTGACCCCGTCGATCCATTTCCGCGCAATGATCGACCCGGAGCTCTATACGGTGATGAACTGGTCGATGGTGGTCGATGGCCTGTTCTTCTGGTGCCTCGTTCTCGATCCGCGTCCGGCGCCGCCGGCCTATACGTCCTTCGCGACAAGGGCGGCGCTCACCATGCTGGTCATGTTTCCCCAGATCCTCATAGGGGCGCTGATCGCATTCGCCCAGCGTGACATCTACACCTTCTATGACTGGTGCGGCCGCCTCTATCCGTCCGTCAGCGCGATCGACGACCAGCAATATGGCGGGATGATCGTCTGGATACCGTCGGCGATGATGAG
>JBDZVC010000049.1:0-19111 GCA_040255475.1 Phyllobacteriaceae bacterium
AGCAAATTCTGGCTTCCCCATAGGATAACGAAACAGATGGGTTTCAAATGCGGTATCGTCGGCCTGCCCAATGTCGGCAAGTCGACGCTCTTCAACGCGCTGACGCGCACGGCGGCGGCGCAAGCGGCAAATTATCCCTTCTGCACGATCGAACCGAATACCGGCGAGGTCGCCGTGCCGGACGAACGGCTGCAGAAGCTCGCGGAGATCGCGAAGTCGAAGGAGATCATTCCCACCCGCATTTCCTTCGTCGACATCGCCGGGCTGGTGCGTGGCGCGTCGAAGGGCGAAGGGCTCGGCAACCAGTTCCTCGCTAACATTCGTGAGGTCGACGCCATCGTCCACGTGCTGCGCTGCTTCGAGGATGACGACATCACCCATGTCGAGGGCCGCATCGACCCGGTCGCGGATGCCGAGACCGTCGAGACCGAACTGATGCTCGCCGATCTGGAAAGCCTCGACCGTCGCATACAGCAGGTCAGGAAGCGCGCCACCGGCAAGGACAAGGAGGCTCTTGCCCTCCTGCCGGTGATGGAGAAGGCGCTTGCGCTCCTTCAGGACGGCAAACCGGTGCGGCTCATGCTGAAAGGCATCGATTCGGAGAATCTACGTATCCTGCGCGGGCTGAGCCTCCTCACCTCGAAGCCCGTGCTCTATGTCTGCAACGTCGCCGAAGCCGATGCCGCCGCCGGCAACGAACATACAAAGGCCGTCGAGGCCATGGCTGCCGGACAGGGCGCGCGTATGGTGACCATTTCGGCGGCGATCGAAGCCGAGGTGGCGCAACTACCGGACGAGGAACAGAAGGAGTTTCTGGAGGCGATGGGGCTGGAGGAACCCGGCCTCGACCGGCTGATCCGCGCCGGCTACGAACTGCTCGAACTGATCACCTTCTTCACCGCCGGGCCGAAGGAAGCTCGCGCATGGACCGTCCACAAGGGTGCGAAGGCGCCGCAGGCGGCCGGTGTCATCCACACCGATTTTGAGCGCGGTTTCATCCGCGCGCAGACCATCGCCTATCAGGATTACGTATCTCTCGGTGGCGAAGTGGCGGCGAAGGAGGCCGGCAAGGCGCGGGACGAGGGCAAGGAATACGTCGTTCAGGACGGCGACGTGATGCTGTTCAAGTTCAACGTCTGATCTTTCCTTACCTTCCGAAGCACCAGAATATCACATATCCTGGCTCACCATGTGATGTAGAACATCGCTTTAGCCAGGAAGACGATAAGCACCACGTGGCAGAAGACGCTCACATGGATGAGCTTGAAATGCCGCGACTTGAGCCTGCCTTGGGCGCTCAGCATCACGGCCGTAAGGAAATGGGCGAGGACGCTTACCGCAAGAACAATCTTGATCCACAAAAGCATCGCAAAGCTGCTGCCGAGCGGGTGGGCAAGCGCGTCGCGGTACTGCCATGCCATGCTGATGCCGGCGCCATAAAGTACGAGCATCACGAACGGCATCAGACGGCGGGCGCGCCGCCCTATAGCGGTTTCGACCGACCGCATCACGTCCCGTCCGACCGGCTTGCGGATGCCTTCGAGGATCAGCACCTCGAAAAAGACCGTGCCGACAAACATGATGGCGGCAAACAGATGCAGCGTGACGAGTGTGAAGTAGCCCATGGCGCGGAATTCCCGCGACCACGACTATTCCTGCCTGTGACGTCACGCAACGCGTGGCTCCGCGACACAAGGTCCTGTCGGCTTTTGGGTATTCCAGGGGAACGAATTGGCGATTGGCCGGGCAGCGGCCAATCGCCAATTCGTGACTACGACCGGGCCTTGTCCTTCATCGGACATGTCGATTTGCCCATCAGCTTGTAGAATGGGCAAATACCGAAGACACCGCTCATCAGCGGGACAACCCCGATCAGGCCGAACCAGCGCAGGGGCGCATTGGGCGCCAGGAAAATCAAACCTATGAGGAAAAGGCCCGAGAGGGTGCGGACAGCGCGATCGCTGAGGCCGACATTTTGTTCAAACATTTCTATTCTCCGGAATATGCACTTGGGCTGGCACCCCTCCCACATATTCTGCTGCCAGCGACCCGCCATATGGGATCGAACCGATCGGTTCGCAATACTACTCCTAAACATTTTCGGGAGAAAGACTGTTCACCGGCAAAATTTCGTGAGTGCTCTGGAACGGAGCCTGAAGCCTTGCGGCAAAACGCTTCTGGCGGCAAGGTTACCTCTATCTAGGTAAGCGGATTCGGCGATGACGGACAAGAAGTGGGCCTATGAGGATCTCGAAATCGGACTGGTTCTCGATCTCGGATCGAAAACCGTTACCGCCGAGGAGATCGTGGAGTTCGCGCGGGAATTCGATCCGCAACCCATGCATCTCGACGAAGCGGCGGGGAAGGCGGGCATCCTTGGCGGACTGTCGGCATCCGGCTGGCACACCTGTTCGATCTATATGCGCATGGTCTGTGATGCCTTCATCCTGCAATCGACCTCCGAAGGCGCCCCCGGCATGGACTATGTCCGCTGGAAGAAGCCCGTCCGCCCCGGCGACGTGCTGACCGGGCGCGCGACGATCACAACGAAGCGGCGTTCGAAGTCACGCCCGACGATCGGTTTCGCCAATTGCAGAGGCGAACTTGAGAACCAGAAAGGCGAGATAGTCCTTGAACTGGAGAACACCGGCATGTTCCGCCTTCGCAATCCGGAGGTGACGGCATGACCCTCGACGAACACCTCGGCGTCGGCCGGACCATCACGCTCGGTTCGCACCGTTTCGGCGCCGAGGAGATCAAGGCCTTCGCCCGAAAATTCGATCCCCAGCCTTTTCACATGGACGAGAAGAGCGCCGAGAACAGCGTGTTCGGAGGTTTGTGTGCTTCGGGGTGGCATACGGCATCCATGTGGATGCGCTACAATGTCATGGTGCGCAGCGCCGGGGACGGGCCCGGCGCCGAGCCGGAATTCGGCCCCTCCCCGGGCTTCCGGGACCTGAAATGGCTGAAGCCCGTCTATGCCGGTGAAACGATCACCTTCAAGCGGACCGTTCTCGGGCACCGCCCGCTGGCCTCCCGGCCGGGCTGGCGGCTTATGTCGGTCCGCGCCGAAGCCTTCGATTCCACCGGCGACAAGGTCATCGAATTCGAAAGCGTGGTGCTGGTGAAGGCCGGATAGCCCTTTGCTGATAGAAGCCAGATCGCAAGCGGCTATGCTGGTCGGAAAGCCGGATAGACAGACAGCCGCCATCCGAGCTGGTCAGAGCGGCTGACAGGCGCGCTCACTCGCCCTCATAAGCAATGAGGCAACGGACGTCGACGCCGAGCGCTTCCAGTTTGGCGCGGCCGCCCAGCGCCGGCAGATCTATGACGAAACAGGCGGCGACGATTTCGGCCCCTATCTGACGAAGCAGCTTCACCGCGCCTTCCGCCGTGCCGCCGGTGGCGATCAGATCATCGACGAGGATTACCTTCTCGCCGGCCGTGACGGCATCCTTGTGCATCTCCATCTCGTCCAGCCCATATTCGAGACTGTAGGCGACACGCACCGTCTCATGCGGCAGCTTGCCCTTCTTGCGGATCGGGATGAATCCGGCCGAAAGCTGGTGTGCGACGGCGCCGCCGAGGATAAAGCCTCGCGCCTCGATGCCGGCGATCTTGTCGATCTTCGATCCGGCATAAGGATAGACCAGTTCGTCGACCGTGCGCCGGAAGGCACGTGCATTGCCAAGCAATGTGGTGATGTCCCGGAACTGGACGCCTGGCTTCGGATAGTCGGGGATCGTGCGGATAGCAGAGAGGAGCGTGTCTTCGAGGGAGGGTTTCATGTTGGCCCCGGTTGCTTGCCGACAAGTCGTAGCGCCGGCGAATTGCAAAGGAAAGCGATTAGAACCGTTCAGTCGACATGCTCCTGATATTGCGGCAGGTCGTCCGTGATCGTGAACCAAGGTGCCTTGGAGCCGACGAAGATATGTGCCGTCGGGCGGATCGCAGGGACATCGACCAGCGTGCCCATCGCTACGTGAACATATTGCCCCTCGCGCACGACGGAATAGAGCAACGAGCCGCACACGGCGCAATGCGCATCATGCGCCTCCTTTTCGCCGTATAGCTTGAGGCCGTCCTCCCCCTTCACAACCGCGAGTTTTTCCCGCTCGATGCCGGCAAACGGTTTGAAGGCCGAGCCGGTCGTGCGCCGGCAGTTCGAGCAATGACAATTGGCAGCGTAGAGAAAGGCATCGGCCACCAGGTACCCGACCGCCCCGCACAGGCAGCGGCCGGCCAGTCTCTTTTCGTTGCCTGCCATTTCACGTCCTCGTCTGATGAGCCTTATGCGCCTGCCTGCCACTCTCCCTTGAAAAACAAGGCAAGAAAAGGAGGCCGAATACAGAAAGGGCGCCCTCAGGCGCCCTCGTCAGGAATACTGAAACCAGTATCTCAGTGCGCGACGTCGGCCCACACTTTGCGCTTCGTCAGATAGACGAGGACGCCGAAGATGAGGATGAAGATCATCACGCGGAAGCCGATCTCCTTGCGAGCCTCGAGATGCGGCTCGGCGGCCCACATCAGGAAGGCGGCGACGTCCTTGGCGTACTGATCGACCGTCTGCGGCGCGCCGTCGTCATAGGCGACCTGCCCATCGGAAAGCGGCGGCGGCATATGTGTCGACACGCCGGAAATGAAATGCGGATTGTAATGGGTGCCCTCGGGAATGGTCACGCCGGCTGGCGGCTTCTGGCCAAAGCCGGAAACGAAGGCATGGATATAGTCCGGGCCACCTTCCTCGTATTGCGTGAAGATGTCGAAGATGAAGCGTGGGAAGCCGCGCTGGACCTCGCGCGCCTTGGCAATCAGCGAAAGATCGGGTGGCGCGGCGCCGCCATTGGCAGCCGCGGCTGCCTCCTCATTCGGGAAAGGCGCCGGGAAATGATCCGAAGGCTTTCCTGGGCGGTCGAACATCTCGCCCTCGTCGTTCGGACCGTCGTGGATCTGGTACTCGGCGGCGAAAGCCTTGACCTGCGCCTCACTGTAGCCGAGGTCCGTAAGGCTGCGGAACGCCACGAGATTGAGCGAGTGGCAGGCCGAACAGACTTCCTTGTAGACCTTCAGCCCGCGCTGGAGCTGCGCTTTGTCGTACGTGCCGAACGGCCCGGCGAAGGACCAGCTCAGTTCCTGCGGCCGCTCGAGCGGGAAATGCGTCGGCTCGGCGCTCTTTCCCTCCTGTGCGGCGGCGACCATGACGGTGCCGCCGGCAACGATGGCGAGGGCCGCCAATCCGTGAAGGATTTTTCTCATCTCGAAATCCTTTCCGGATCAGCCTTTGGTTTGCGGAGCTGCTGCGGCGCCGGCAGGGTGGGCCGAGCCTCCGTTCTTTTCCAGAACGGATTCTGTAATCGAATTAGGCATTCGTCGGGGTGTCTCTATGAGGCCGAGAACCGGCAGGATGATCAGGAAGTGAACGTAGTACCAGATGGCGCCAAGGAGCGCGAGCGTCGGGTAGATGCCTTCCGGCGGCTTGGAGCCGACCCAGCCGAGCATGACGACGTTGGCGATGAATATCCAGAAGAACAGCTTGTACCACGGACGATATACGGCCGAGCGGATTTTCGACGTATCGAGCCACGGCACGACGAACAGGAGCGCGATCGACCCGAACATGGCCAGCACGCCGCCGAGCTTGGAGTTGATCGGCCCGATGTTGAAGGTGATGGCGCGCAGGATCGCGTAGAAGGGCAGGAAGTACCATTCCGGCACGATCTCGGATGGCGTCTTCAGCGGGTTCGCCTCGACATAATTGTCGGCATGCCCGAGGAAGTTCGGGATGTAGAAGATGAAATAGGCGAAAATGAACAGGAAGACGACCATGGCAAAACCGTCCTTCACCGTCGCATGCGGTGAGAAGGGAACGGTATCGGTCTTCGACTTGACCTCGATGCCGGTCGGGTTCGTCTGCCCGGCGACATGCAGCGCCCAGATGTGCAGGATCACGACGCCTGCGATCATGAAGGGCAGCAGGTAGTGCAGCGAGAAGAAGCGGTTCAGCGTCGGATTGCCGACCGCAAAGCCGCCGATCAGAAGCTGCTGGATCCAGTCGCCGACAAGCGGGATGGCGGAGAAGAAGCCGGTGATGACCGTGGCACCCCAGAAGCTCATCTGCCCCCAGGGCAGGACGTAGCCCATGAAGGCCGTCGCCATCATCAGCAGATAGATGATGCAGCCGAGGATCCAGAGCAGTTCTCGCGGCGCCTTGTAGGAACCGTAATAGAGGCCGCGGAACATATGGATGTAGACCGCGATGAAAAAGAACGACGCACCGGTCGAGTGCATGTAGCGCAGGAGCCAGCCGCTGTTGACGTCACGCATGATACCTTCGACCGCGTTGAAGGCGAGGCCTGAATTCGCGACATAGTGCATCGCAAGCACGACGCCGGTGAGGATCTGCAGGCCGAGCATCAAAGAGAGGATGCCGCCGAAAGTGTAGGCATAGTTGAGGTTGCGCGGCACCGGATAGGCGACGAAGGAATCGTACATCAGCCTCGGCAGGGGCATGCGGGCGTCGACCCAGCGGCCGATGCCGGTCTTGGGCGTGTAGGTGGAGTGTTGCATTCCGCTCATTTCTTCGCTCCCCTACCCGATCCGCACCACGGTATCGGACGTGAATTCATAGACCGGGATCGCCATGTTCTCCGGGGCCGGCCCTTTGCGGATGCGCCCCGCCGTATCGTATTGCGAGCCGTGGCACGGGCAGAACCAGCCGCCGAACTCGCCCTGCTCGCCGAGCGGGATACAGCCGAGATGCGTGCACACTTCCACCATCACCATCCAGGCTTCCTTTTTTGGCACCGAACGATTGGCGTCGGTTGCCGGCGCATCGCTCGGCAGATTGGCGTTCCGCGCGATCGGATCCTTAAGCTGGGAAAGCTGGACCTGCTTGGCCTCATCGACCTCCTTGTCGCTGCGGTAGCGGATGACGACCGGCTTGCCGCGCCACTTGACGGTCATGGACGCGCCCTTCTGCAGCGAGGAAACGTCGACCTCGACCTGTGCCAGCGCCAGCGTCGAGGCGTCGGGCTGCATCTGGTCGATGAAGGGCCATGCGACGCTTGCCGCCCCGACCACGCCCGCCATGCCTGTAGCGATGTAGAGGAAATCCCGCCGGTTGCCGTCAACCGCTTCTTTTGCCGCTTCGTGTGCGCTCACGGGCCCAGAATCCTTTCGAATCGATCCCGCCGGCGGAAGCCTGCCCAGACACCTGTCAAAGCCTTGTCGGCCTTGAGCCAATACCCCTCGGGCCGGACGGATTCCCCCGGCAATTGGCGAAGTTTCTATGCGCCCATGCCACGCTTGTCCAGACGCCTGCGCAACGGGAGGGCAGATTGTCGCGGGCGCCGGTCAAGCGGCCTGAAAGACATCGAATGTGGAGGCTTCATGCGGCTGGAAGCGAACGACGCAGCCGCTCGAAAACAAGCCGTCTGGCTTGTCCCCGACAAGATTGGCCGACTCAGCCCATTCAGTCGGCCGCTACTTTGCGCCGAGCCGTACCAGCACTTCCTTGGGGATCGAATATTCACGGATCAGGCTGTCATGGCGTTTCAGCCCGCACAATTCGCGCTGGATGAACCAGGCATACACAGCCTCGACCGTTTTCTTGAGTAGAACGACGCGCTCCTCCGCGCCGCCCTCATATTCATGCAGCCGGCGTAGATATTGCTCTGCATAATAGCCGGCGCGGCCAAGCGAAGCCGCCTTCTCGGCCATCAATTCATAATCGAGGACATCGACGCCGGTCTGGCCGGAAGCCGGCGAGGAATTCTGTCCAGGTAGGCGCAGGCTCATCCGTACACCCTACTCCGCCGCGATACGATCCGCCAGGAAGCCGCCTGACTGCCGCTTCCAGAGCTGGGCATAGAGCCCGCCACGCCGGACCAGTTCGTCATGGGTCCCCTCCTCCACGATGCGTCCCTGATCAACCACGATCAGTCGGTCGAGCGCGGCGATAGTGGAGAGCCGGTGCGCGATGGCGATGACGGTTTTGCCTTCCATCATCTGCGCAAGATTCTCCTGGATCGCGGCCTCGATCTCCGAATCAAGCGCCGAGGTCGCCTCGTCGAGAACAAGGATCGGCGCGTCCTTGAGGATCATACGGGCGATCGCAATGCGTTGCCTCTGGCCGCCGGAAAGCTTGACCCCGCGTTCGCCGACATGGGCCTCGTAGCCCTTGCGCCCCTTCGGATCGGTCACGTTGAGAATGAAATCATGTGCCGACGCCCGTTTGGCGGCATTGACAATCTCGGTCTCGCTCGCACCCGGCCTGCCATAGGCGATGTTGTCGCGGATCGAGCGATGCATCAGAAGCGGCTCCTGGCTGACCACGCCAAACTGCGCCCTGAGCGACGCCTGCGTCAATTTACGGATATCGTTCCCGTCGAGCAGGATTCGGCCCTTCTCGATATCGAATATCCTGAGCGCGAGATTGACTATGGTGGTCTTGCCAGCACCTGAAGGACCGACGATCGCCACGCGCTCGCCCGGAAGGACATGGAAGGACAGCCCGTCGATGATGCCGCCGCCCTTGCCGTAATGGAAGGAGACGTCGTCAAAGACGAGATCGCCTTTCGAGCGCGGGATTTCCGCCGCGTCCTCGGCGTCGCGGATCGTCGGCTCGACCGAGATCACTCCGGTTGCGTCCTGCACGGTAGCAAAATTGCGGATCAGCCCGTTGATATTGAACATCATGTAGCCGGACATGGTGTTCAACCGGAAGACGAGACCCGTCGCAGCAGCAATCGCACCGGTCGTGGCGTCACCCTGCATCCAGCGATGCACGGCGAGCACCATGACCGCGCCGATCATGATGCCGTTCAGGATGGCGACGGCGGCGCGCACCGAGGTGATGGCGCGCGTCAGGTCGATCACCGCCGTCAGGAAGATATCCATTCCCTCTCGCACGAAGGCATGCTCGCGCCTGCCGCTGTCGAAGAGTTTCACGGCAAGGATGTTGGTGAATGCGTCAACCATGCGGCCGTTCAACACCGAGCGGCCGTCCGCCGTGCGGCGGCCTGCGGCGCGCAAAGGCGGCAGCAGCAGGCGTGCGACCGCGAAATAGCTCACCAGCCAGACAGCGATCACCGCCACCATAAGCGGGTCGAGCGCGGCCAGAATGGAGGTCGCCAAAACCAGGAAGGTGGCAAAGCTCCATAGGGTCTGAAGCGAGGAGACGATGAAGTCGCCGGTCGATTCACCCGCCTGCATGATCTTGGTGGCAATGCGTCCGGCGAAATCGTTCTGGTAGAAATCGTAGGGCTGGTCGATGACGCGGCGGAAGGACTGCCAGCGGACCTTTTGATAGAAGTGCGGGACGATCACCTGTTGCTCGACCACCGCATTGGCGATCATGATGACAGCCCGCACCACGAGCACCAGCATTAACAGAGCCAAAAGTTCAGGCCAGTGATTGGTGATCAGCGTCTTCGGGCTGGAGGAATCGAGCAGGTCGATCAGCCAGCCGACCGCCCAATAGAGCGAGGCATCGACGATACCGGCCAGTCCGCCGATAACGAGCAACAGCGCGAACGGCCCCTTCGCCTGTCTGGCGAAATAAAGAATGAACCGCCACCCCTCGCGCGGCAGCACCTCGCGATCGGTATCGCCGAAGGGATCGATGACCCCCTCGGCCTTGCGCCACAGCCGATCGAGCAAAGCACCGCTCATTGTGCCGCCTCGGGTTTGGGCTCCTGCTCCGGTTCGCCGCGCGGCTTGCCCTCATGGAAAAGAAAGCCGCCGGACTGCCGTTTCCACAGACGCGCATAAATCCCGTCGAGGGCCAGCAGTTCGTCATGCGTCCCCTCTTCAGTGATCTTGCCGTCCGACAGGACTATCAGCCGGTCGAGATGGGCGATGGTGGACAGCCGGTGCGCGACGGCGATCACTGTCTTGCCCTTCATCAACGAATCGAGATTGCCCTGGATCGCCGCTTCGACCTCGGAATCGAGGGCGGAGGTCGCCTCATCAAGGATCACGATCGGCGCATCCTTGAGGAAAACCCGGGCGATGGCGATGCGCTGGCGCTGCCCGCCGGACAATGTCGCTCCACGCTCGCCGACATGAACGTCGTAGCCGGAGCGACCCTTTTTGTCATGAAGCTTCAGGATGAAATCGTGGGCTTCCGCCTCTTTGGCGGCCGCCATCATCTCCTCGTCGCTGGCATCGGCCTTCGCGATCTTGATATTCGCACGCAGCGAGCGATGGAAGAGCTCCGTGTTCTGGGTCACTACGCCTATCTGCGCCCGCAGCGAATCCTGCCTTACCGCAGCGACGTCCTGTCCATCGATCAGGATGCGGCCACCCTTGACGTCGTAAAGACGAAGGATGAGGTTGACGAGCGTTGTCTTGCCCGAACCGGATGGCCCGATCAGCCCGACCTTCTCACCGGCCTTGATGGTCAGATCGAGCCCATCCAGCACATTCGTTCCGTCATAACTGAACACGGCGTTCTCGACCCTGATCTCGCCTTTAGAGACGGACAAATCGGTCGCGTCGGCGCGATCGACGAGGCCGAGCGGCCGCGCGACCAGCGCCTTGGCGTTCTCGAGGATACCGAGGGTGCGCAACATGCTGTTGAGCTGGGTCATAAGCCTGCTGAGCAACGCATTGAGGCGCAGGACGAGCCCAAGCGTGAAGGCGACGGCTCCGACCGTGACCGTCTCGCGGGTCCACAGATCGACCGACATCCAGGCGATGGCGGCGATCATCACGCCGGAGAAGAGGTTGAGCGAACCGCGAACCGCGGTCAATGTGCGCGTGAATTTCAGATAGGCAGCCAGATAGCCGTCGAAGCCCATGTGAACGCCGCGATCGTTCGCATCGCGTGAAAAGAGCTTCAGCGTCCCGATATTCGCATAGCCATCGACGATGCGCCCGTTGGCGACGGCGCCCTGCTCAGCCGCCTCTTCCGAATATTTGCGTATCCGCGGCAGGAACCACCAGGCAAGCAGGCAGAAGCCGACGATCCAGAGCACGACGAGGCCGGCAAGGCGCCAGTCCAGGCGAATCATCATGGCTAGCGTCGTCACCGTATAGATCAGCATGAACCAGAGGACGGCGATGGCGCTTCCAAGCAGGTCGCCGGTGGCCTGGCCGCTCTGCCACACCTTGGAACCGATGCTGCCGGCAAGATCGTTCTGGAAAAAATCGTAGGATTGACGAGAGACGTAGCGATGGGCCTGCCAGCGCACGAGATTGTAGAATCCCGGCGCGATCGTCTGCTCGTCCACCAACGCGGAAAGATAGAGCACCAGCGTCCGTGCCACCAGCACCGTAAGCAGCATGAAGAGCAGTTCCGGTCCCGACGCGGCGATCAGCCCTGACCAGCTTCGATGCGCGCTGGACGTGTCGAGTATGTCGACAAGCCGTCCGACGAAGTAGAACAGGCCGGCATCGATCAGCGGTGCGAGGCCGCCGACAATCAGCATAAGAAGGAATGGCCCCTTCGCCTGGCGCATATAATGCCAGATGAAGGGGATGAGGCCTGTTGGCGGCTGAAGATCGGCCGGTTCCTGGAACGGCGGCAGCCAATTCTCAAATACGGTGTAGATGCGATGAGCGAGCTTCACTCCGCGGCCTCCGCCTGGCCGGGGTCGATGAAGCCGCCGGATTGCCGCCGCCACAGACGCGCATAGAGACCGCCACGAGCAATCAACTCGTCATGGCTGCCTTCCTCGATGATGCGGCCCTTGTCCATGACGATCAGCCGGTCCATCGCCGCGATGGTCGAAAGGCGGTGCGCGATGGCGATGACGGTCTTGCCCTGCATGAGTCGATAGAGATTCTCCTGGATCGCGGCTTCGACCTCGGAATCGAGCGCCGACGTCGCCTCGTCGAGGATCAATATAGGTGCGTCTTTCAGCATCACACGGGCAATCGCGATGCGCTGGCGCTGGCCGCCCGAGAGCTTGACGCCGCGTTCGCCGACATGGGCATTGTAGCCCTTGCGCCCTTCCGGGTCGGCCATGGCGCCGATGAAGCCCGCCACCTCGGCACGCCCAGCCGCCTCGATCATCTGCATTTCGCTGGCGTCGGGGCGCCCATAGAGGATGTTTTCCCTGACCGAGCGATGAAGCAGCGACGTATCCTGCGTGACCATGCCGATATTGGCGCGCAACGAATCCTGCGCCACCTCGGAAATGTCCTGGCCATCGATCAGGATGCGGCCGCCTTCGAGATCGTAGAAGCGCAGGAGCAAATTGACCAGCGTGGACTTGCCGGCACCCGACGGGCCGACGAGACCGACTTTCTCCCCCGCCTTCACCGTCAGGCTCAGATTCCCGATGACACCCTTTCCCTTGCCGTAGTGGAAATGGATGTGCTCGAAATCGATCTCGCCGCGTTTGACGGCGAGTTCCGGCGCACCCGGCCTGTCCTCGACCAGCCTTGGCAGCGAGATCGAGTTCAGCCCGTCCTGCACCGTGCCGACATTCTCGAACAGTTCCGACATTTCCCACATGATCCATTGCGACATGCCCCAGAGCCGCAAGACGAGGCCGATCGCCACGGCCACGGAGCCGACCGATACAGCCTCATCGAGCCAGAGCGCGATCGCCAGCGCCCCGACCGAAAACAGCAGCAGCCCGTTGAGCAGATAGACAAATCCATAGAGGCTGGTGACCAGCCGCATGGACCGGTAGACCGTATCCATGAAGCCCGCCATGCTCTCCCTGGCGTAGGCCGCCTCGCGGCGCGCATGGCTGAAGAGCTTGACCGTCTGGATATTGGTGTAGCTGTCGACGATGCGGCCGGTCATTGTCGAGCGCGCGTCCGCCTGTTCCTCGGAAACGCGTCCAAGGCGCGGGATGAAATAGACCAGCAACAGGCTGTAGCTAACGACCCAGCCGCCCAGCGGCAGCGCGAGCCGCCAATCGGCCGACGCCACGATCAGCACCATGCCGGTGAAATACACACCGACATAGTTCAGCACGTCGACGACCTTGATGACGCAATCGCGCACGGCGAGCGCCGTCTGCATCAGCTTGGTGGCTATGCGGCCGGCGAACTCGTCCTGATAGAAACTCATCGACTGCCTGAGCAGATAGCGATGTACCTGCCAGCGGACGCGCATGGGATAATTGCCCATCAGAGTCTGGCTGTGGACGAGCGACTGGAGGAGAACCGTCAACGGCAACGCCACCAGCGCGACGAGAGCCATGCCGGCAAGCTTCCAGCCTTCGGTCTGCAGGAAAGTCGCGCGGTCATGTGCCGACAGCCAGTCGACGATGTTGCCGAGAAAGGCGAACATCCAGACTTCCGTGATCGCGATCACTGCGACCAGCAGCCCGTCGAGAACGACATAGGGCCATGAAGCGCGCGTGTAATGCCAGCAGAAGGCGAAAAACGTCTTCGGCGGCTCGGCCGGCTCGGCAGCCGGGAAGGGATCGACTCTTTGTTCAAACCAGCGAAACATTATCAAAGCCTTGAAGGAATCTCGTGAATATGGGTGGCGGCCGGTCGGTTTCTCAGCCTCGTCGGCTGGAAAACGAACGGCACAAGATGGATGCCCGCGCTCGGCGGCGCGGCGATTTGATCAAGCGAGACCGAAAGCCTCTTGGGCAGAAAGACGGACATGGGGCGAATCCAGAAGGAACCGGGGATGATCTCCGGCGGGATTCGCGACGATGAAACTGGATGTCAGGAAAGCGTCGAAACGAAAACCGCCGTCAGGCCAGAGGCCATTCACGCAGGCAGAATGCCGATGGGAACATGATCACGTTCACTCCTGCCTCCTTGCGGTTCGTGTTGATGCTCACATGCCGGGCGGATATCGCCCCGAATGCGGTAGCTTATAGCCGGCTTTCCCCGATATGGCCAGACGAGCAGGGACGGGTTAGGTACGCCTCCTGACAGGTGTGGCCATAGCGCAACGGCAAGGGCGCGGCAGGGAAAATATGCACGAGACCATCCGTATCGCGCTCTACCAGCCGGATATCGCCGGCAACACCGGCACCATCCTGCGCCTTGCCGCCTGTATGGCGCTCGGCGTCGACCTGATCGAGCCGGCAGGCTTCGACCTCTCGGACCGTGCCCTGCGGCGCGCCGGCATGGATTATCTCGAAAGGGCGGCACTCACCCGCCACGTCGACTGGGTTGCCTTCGAGGACCGGCGAACGTCCGAGGGGCGCCGGCTTATCCTTTTCACCACCAGCGCTGCCCTGCCCTACACGGATTTCGGCTTCGTGCCCGGCGACGTCCTGCTCTTCGGGCGCGAATCGGCCGGCGTGCCCGATACCGTGCATGAAGCGGCGGACCATCGCCTGCTCATACCGATGCCGGGCGGCGGCCGCTCGCTGAATGTCGCCATGTCGGTTGCAATCGCGGCAGGCGAAGCGATCCGCCAGATCACAACGAACGGCGCTCCCACATACCGGTAAGCCGAAGGTTCAGTATTCTTGGCCGAAAGACGTGCGTTGCGCGGGCCGGGACATGCCCTAGCATCGGCCCATGCCCACGCCGTCGAACACGATGCAGCACGCCATCCCGATGGAAGCGCAGCAGCGATTCTGGAACGACTGGAACACCGCAGCACGGGAGCACCATCTGGAGACGGTCTCCACCGACCAGGCCGATGTCGTCGCCGGCTGGCTGCGCGGATTAGGACGAAACGATCTGGACATCCTTGATGCCGGCTGCGGAACCGGTTGGCTTTGCGAGAGGCTGAGGCCTTTCGGCACCGTGACCGGAACGGATTTGTCCCATGAAGTTCTGGATCGCGCCCAGGCGAGGCTGCCCGATGTCCGGTTCGTCGCCGGCGATTTCATGGCGCTCGATTTCGGGAACGCTGCTTTCGATGTCGTCACTTCCCTGGAGGTGTTGTCGCATGTCGCGGACCAGCCGGCCTTCGTTGCGAAGCTGGCGCGTCACCTGCGGCCCGGCGGCTATCTGATGCTGGCGACACAGAACCGGCCTGTGCTTCAACGCTACAACCGGATCCCCCCGCCGAAGCCCGGACAGTTACGCCACTGGGTCGACAAGAAAGAACTGAGAGACCTGCTTGCGCGGGAATTCGAGGTGATCGACATCTTCTCGGCCACCCCGAAGGCCAACAAGGGCCTGATGCGGATCATCAATTCCCGCACGTTCAACAAGCCGATACGCGCGCTGGTCGGGCGGCGGCTGGACCGGCTGAAGGAGGCCGCGGGGCTGGGCTGGACGCTGATGGCCTTGGCCCGCAAACGGCCGTAAAACGCGAGACCTCGATCAAGAGCAGTCAGTCGGCGCTCGGCAGCCGCCGCATCGTGAACTCGATCACGTCGCCCGGCTCTTCGCGCCAGCTTTCGATTTCCGTCCAGTAGGCCTGCTTCGGCCAGCGGTCGAGCCATTCGCGCGCCTTCGCCCGTGCCTCGACACGCGGCAGATGGAAGGTCTCGCGCAGGAAACCGTCGCGCGGCTTGACCGCCTCGGCCGCGCGCTGACGGCGCAGCCTCTCCTTCAGGCTGTCGAGCGGTGGTCTTGCCGGTGTGCGCATGACGCAACTCCTTGACCCGCGATATAGAAAGTTTAGGTGTGACAAGCGAAAAATACGAGTCCCAAATCGGGCTTCCCAAATTGGGCTTTGGCGGCGACGCGGCGCGAACGGAGTAGGCATGGAACCGCACGATCTTCCACCCGGGCTGCCGGATGCGATCGACGAGAAGAAGGCGGCGGCCGAAAGCTGGTTCCGAGAATTGCGCGACCGTATCTGCGCTGCTTTCGAGACATTGGAAGATGAGGTCACCGGTCCGCACGCCTCGTGGGTGGCGGGCCGCTTCGAGCGCCATCAATGGCTGCGCGAGGCGGGCAAGGGTGGCGGGGGCATTATGTCCACCATGCGCGGCCGGGTATTCGAGAAGGTCGGCGTCCATACGTCGACCGTCTATGGCGAGTTCTCGCCGGAATTCCGCAAACAGATCCCCGGTGCCGAAGAGGACCCTCGCTTCTGGGCCTCCGGCATCTCGCTGATCGCGCATCCGTGGAACCCGCACGTTCCGGCCGTCCACATGAACACACGCATGGTCGTCACCTCACGCCAATGGTTCGGCGGGGGCGCCGACCTGACCCCGGTGCTGGACAGGCGCAGGGTACAGGACGATCCCGACACAATCGCCTTCCACAAGGCGATGCAACTCGCCTGCGATCGGCATTCGGCCATTGCCGATTACGGCAGGCTGAAGGAATGGTGCGACGAATATTTCTTCCTGCCGCACCGCAACGAGCCGCGCGGCATCGGCGGCATCTTCTACGACTGGCTTAAGAGCCCCGATGAAAAGGGCGGCTGGAACGCCGATTTCGCCTTCACGCAGGATGTCGGCCGTGCCTTCCTCGTCATCTATCCGCATCTCGTGCGCCGGAACTTCCTGCTGAACTGGACCGAAGCGGAACGCGACGAGCAACTCATCCGCCGCGGACGCTATGTCGAGTTCAACCTGCTCTACGACCGCGGCACGATCTTCGGGCTGAAGACCGGCGGCAATGTCGACTCGATCCTCTCCAGCCTCCCGCCGGAGGTGAAATGGCCGTAACGCGCATTCTTCTATGCCTGATATTATTTTAGTTTCTGCAGATTGTAACCGTTTTCGAGCAAAGAAGTGAGGGTTCGTTCACTAAAGGGAACGATTCCTCGCCTTCAGCGGCTGAATTTTCCCGGCGCCTAACCAAAAAGAAAGCGGCGAAAGCTTCCTTGCGTGCAAAGCCCGCATCAGGGGGTGGGTATGCAGGGGAAGCAGTCGATGACAAGGGCCTTTTTCGCCGATCGCCGCGGCGCTTATTCCGTAATCATGGCGCTATGCGCCATTCCGCTTCTTTTGTCGGTCGGATTCGGAGTCGATTATGCGCGCTATCTAAAGGCGCAGGCCCATCTTCAGCGGGTAGCCGACGCCGCGTCGCTTGCCATGGCTGCCTCCCATGCCGCGGACGAGGACGCGCTTCGCAAGGTGGGGAACGACTATATTGCCGCTAACCATGATTCCAACGACGTCGACAACGTACAGGTCGCCAGCCTGACAGGAACTCCTGAAAGGGTCGACCTGACGCTCGAGGGAACCCTTCCAACCACATTCATGGCCCTCGGCCACATCAACACGCTCGAGGTCAAGGCAAATTCTCTGGCGATCCGCGCCGTTTCGGGAAGCGTGGAAGTAGCGCTTGTCCTCGATAATACGGCCTCGATGAACGACAACAACAAGATCGGCACGCTCAAGTCCGCTGCGAAGGATCTCGTCACCAATCTGTTTTCCGATAGCGACGGCGGCGTGCGCGTCGGGCTGGTCCCCTATGCTGACAACATCAATGTCGGCACTGCAAACCGCAACGCGAACTGGCTTTCGATCCCGACGGAGTATGTAACCCAACCGGCACCGCGGGTATGCCAGAATGTGACCGTCACAAGGAACGGTGCATGTCTAAGAAGCGAATCCTACTCCTGTACCCAAACGATCGACGGCGTCGTCAAGGAAAAGCAGTGCAGCCGATGCGTCGAACGCGCGCCCTCGACGACGACGGTCGAGTATCAGTGCACGGGCGGCGGCGATCCAGTCACTCATAGCTGGAAGGGCTGCATCGGTTCACGGCTGTCGGGAACCGCTCTCGTGCTCGACGACCAGAGTCCATCGATCCCCTATCCCGGCTTTTTGGACACGGGCAACAACAAGAGTTGCTTGTCAGAAATAACACCGCTGACCGACAACCAGAGCACAGTGCAGACCGCCATATCCGGCATGACGACATCGTCGCCAGGATATGCGGCCAACACGTACATCCCCGCCGGCATGATCTGGGGCATCAATATGCTCTCCCCTGCAGTGCCACTGACGAACGGGGCGGCCTACGACCCAAAGAACATAGACCCGCGAAAGGTGATCGTTCTCATGACGGACGGCCTCAACTCTCGGAAGGTCGTAAGGACGGGCGGCAACAAGGGTGGCTATCAGAACATCCCGATAATCGGCAACGGCCCCGATCCCGACCAGGCGGCGCAGGTCAACGAAGATACCAACACGGCCTGCAACTACGCGAAGTCGAAAAACGTGGAGATATTCTCCATCGCCTTCATGGTCGATGACGGGGCCGCCAAGACCATGCTTCAAAATTGTGCGACCGATAGCCAGCACTACTACGATGCTACAGACTCCGCAGCAATGCTCGCTGCTTTTCAGGACATAGGTCAATCGCTCACCAATGTCCGGCTGGCAAGGTAAGGTTCCTCGAAAATTTGAACAGCCAGGCAACGAAACCGGCACATTTCGTGTTATCCTCCTACCCACGTTCCGAGGACAAGGAGGATATCCGATGAAGGAATTCCATTGCGGGTCACTGGTTCCCGGCTGCGAGTGGCACACCCGAGCCGAAGACGAGGCGGAAGTCATGCGCCGCGCGGTCGAGCATCTGCGTGAGGTCCATGGCGAGGACACGATCCGCGAGACCATGATCGAAGCCATCCGCTCGCGTATCGAGAAAGTCCGCGACGCGGCTTAGCCTGCGAACCTGAATCAATTTGCGAGCAAGCGGAATCAGTTTCCGCGAAACTACTCTTAACTCCCTGAATCGGCGATCTTTTCCGCGGCGCGCGCCATCAGCGCGTCGCGGTTGAGCGTGAAGCCGGTATCGATCCATTCCGATTCGAGTCCGGCAAGCAGTTCGCCGACGCCTCTCCCCTGTTCGAGACCCAATCCTCGCAGATCGTCGCCGCTGACCGGGAATACGGGCCGTTTCCATTTTTGCAGCATGCCGAGAAGGCGCGAATAGCCGCCTGCCTCGACGAGTGCGTTGTCGTCGTCCGCGGCACGGCCGCGAGCCACTGCAAAGACGATACGCAGATGATCCTCGATTGCCGTCGGATCACCGCGATAGAGCATCCTCACAAGCGCGGTTTCAGGCGTCGAAGACGGAACGGGGCCCGCCTGCGCCCACCTCATCAGCCGATCGGCTTCAGCGTTTGAAAGCTTGAGCCTCTTGCCGAATTCCTTCATGCGTGCCGCATCCGGCGGCAGTATGGCTTCGAGACGAGTAAGCGGGTCGGGTGTCCAGCCGAGATCGGCTTCCGCTTTCGTCAGCGCGTGGATCGCGTCGATACCCCATTTCTCGCCTTCCGGCAGCACCATCCCGAGCACGCCGGCCTGCCTCATCC
>JBDZVC010000050.1:0-19015 GCA_040255475.1 Phyllobacteriaceae bacterium
ACCATCAGCCCGGTAACACCGACAAAGCCCAGGATCGTCGCGGTGCCGACGTCGGACCGTACCTTGGCGAAACGCGAATAGACGCTTGCTCCCTCGATACCGATGAAGACGAATACCGTGATCAACATGGTGTCGCGGACCTGGGCGAGCAGTGATTTTGCAGGCATGTCCGCGCCGCCGAAGAAATTGTCCGAGAATTGTGTGTAGTTGAACGCGAAGACCAAAATCAGGATGAAAACCACGATCGGGACGATCTTGGCGATCGTGACCACGGTGTTGATGAACGCCGCTTGCTCGACGCCGCGCAGGATCATCATGTGAAAGGCCCAGACGCCGATCAACGAAACGATGATCGCCAAGACGCTGCTTCCATCGCCAAAGACATTCGGGAAAAAGCGCCCCAGCGTCGAGCCGATGAGCACCCAGTAGAAGACGTTGCCCAGGCAACTGCCCAGCCAGTAGCCGAACGCGGAGAGGAAGCCCATGTAGTTTCCAAAGCCGGCCTTGGCATAAGCGAAAACGCCGGAGTCGATGTCCGGCTTCTTCTCGGCGAGCGCCTGGAACACCCGCGCCAGCATGTACATGCCCGTGCCTGCGATGGCCCAGGCGATTATGGCGCCGAACGGGCCGGTAGCGGCGCCAAAACGGCCCGGCAGATTGAATATGCCGGCGCCGACCATCGACCCGACGACCATGGACGTGAGTGCAAACAGCGACAGCTTCTGATTTTCGCTTGAAGCCATAGTCCTCTCCTCGGCTGCGCGAAATTGAGTTCGCGATCGGAAAGCCTTGTCGACTGCTTAGTGCATGATCAGAAGCAGCAAATCCGGAAGGGGGCAACAGATGAGGTGGGGACGGGTCGAGGTTTGGGACGTCGCGTATATCGTTGGGATTCTTGACCAATCACGCAAGCATCAAAGCCGGACTAGATTGCATCGACGATGGGAGACGCTCGACCTCGCCGCTTACTCACGCAACATCGATGATCGACTCCATGAACGCAGGCATCCAGCAGAGATTTTCGATCTGGGCACTCACGGCGATGGTCGTCGGATCAATGGTCGGAGCCGGCATATTCTCGCTGCCCCAGGCTTTCGGTCGCGAAACCGGTCCGTTCGGCGCCATCATCGCCTGGGTCATCGCCGGCGTCGGCATGCTGATGCTGGCTTTCGTGTTTCAGACCCTGTCGATCCGCAAACCCGATCTCGATGCCGGGATATATGCCTATGCCAAAGCGGGCTTCGGGAACTATCTCGGGTTCCTTTCGGCCGTGGGCTACTGGTCGGCCGCCCTGCTCGGCAATGTGTCCTATTTCATTCTGATAAAGTCGACACTGGGGCTTTTCTTTCCCGTGTTCGGGGACGGCAACACGGTCATCGCGATTGTTGTGTCCTCCGCGCTTCTATGGATCGTTCACTCGTTGATCTTGCGGGGTGTCAAAGGGGCGGCGGCGGTCAACACGGTCGTCACGTTTGCCAAGATCATTCCAATATTTCTTTTTATCGTTTTCGTGGCTTACGGCTTCAATGCGGGCATCTTTTCAGCCAATTTCTGGGGCGGTCAGGATGTCAGCTTTCGAAGCATCGCAGGCCAGGTTCGGGGAACGATGCTGGTTACAGTGTTCGTCTTCGTTGGCATCGAAGGCGCAAGCGTCTATTCGCGATACGCCCGCCGCCGAGGCGATGTCGGGCTGGCGACACTCCTCGGGTTCCTCGGGGTTCTCTGCCTCCTCGTGCTGGTCACCATCCTGTCCTACGGCGTTATGCTTCGTCCCGATCTGGCGGCACTTCGCAATCCGTCGATGGCGGGCGTACTAGAGGCCGTGGTCGGACCTTGGGGCGCCAAGTTTGTCAGCTTCGGCCTGCTGATCTCTGTCGCAGGCGCCTACTTGTCCTGGGTGCTTCTGGCCGCGGAGATACTGTTCACGGCTTCCCATTACGAAACCATGCCGCGCTTTCTTGCCCATGAAAACAAGAGCGGTGTTCCGTCGAACGCACTCTGGCTGACGAACGTAATCGTCCAGGTTTTTTTGATTCTGACGCTTTTCACCCAGTCCGCGTTCAGGTTGGCGCTGGAGCTTACCAGTTCGATGATCTTGGTTCCCTACCTCCTTGTTGCGGCTTACGGATTCAAGTTGGCCTGGACCAATGAGACCTATGAGAACGACCCGGCGTCTCGTCGTGCCGATTGGGTGCGTGCGACGATTGCGCTTATCTACACAGCCGGTCTCATCTACGCCGCGGGCACCAAGCACCTTCTTCTCTCAGCCGCCATCTATGGGCCGAGCACCATCCTCTTTTTCATGGCGCGAATGGAGCAGCGACGAAAGATATTCGCTCCGATCGAAAAGGTGGTCTTCGGCGTCGTCGCGCTTGGCGCAATTGCTGCGATCTACGGCATCGCGGCCGGCATTTTCGTTTTCTAGAGGCACGGCGTCTTATCTTGCGGAACTTGCGCTCGTCTCGGTTCGGGCCGGGCGCGTTGTACCGTCAATTGGGAATGCCGGATAGAAGGCTTGCCGTTTGCTGGAGCCCGCTGTCCGATCTTCAGTCTTTTCCCGGCCACGGGCTTGTCCGATGGAACTGAATGCAAACGGCGCGGATTTGCTCTCAGGACATTTCTCTTACTGTGCGTATCATCCCAGACCTTGGCGCGGCGTCCCTTTTCTTGCTCGCGAACTGGCCTTCTCAAGCCATGACGTGGACTAGAGCCTGGACATAGTTCATTTGTTCAAGCGTGAACTCAGAAAGTCAGCCACGTCAAACTGATGCTAGCGAACAACTCAGGTGGCTTGGATCAGTGTGCTGTTCGGCATCTGTAGTCTGTCAGCGATTGTTTGACGGCTGCTATCGGGGATTGCCGCTATGACGAGCGAAAGTAACGAAAAAGAGGCCGGCCAGAAAGTCGCCATCCAGAGGAACACATTTGGCGAGATAGTAGCGGAGTATCCCGCAATGCGCGGCGGTAAGGTTGGCGCGCGTCGTACCGACGCGACGGCCGAACCGGGCACCCCGATCGTGTTCATTCTCTTCGACAGCGCGGCCCCCGTTGGAGGCGACGTGTTGGTCGAGTGAGCTTTACCCGGTACTGATCGAAAGAACAGACACATGATGCGGCTCGGCTCGAAATACGCTCACCTCGTTCATGATATCGGCTGCGGCTGTTGCAATCCCGACCTCCATAAGGCATCGCGTCGCCTGGAAGCACTGTCCAGGCGCGGCTTCCTCTCGGGCATCGGAGCCTTGGCTGTCGCCGGCGCGCTGGCAAAACCTTCATTTGCACAGGCGTCGGCGCCTCCGGCGAAAATCCTGCTTCGCGAAGTTCGACTTTTCGACGGCAAGTCCGGCGACCTGAAGAGCGGCATTCAGGTTCTGGTCGAAAACGGCCGGATCGCCGATGTCGACGAGACCAACAGCCCTCCCCCGAACGACGCTCTCGTCGTCGCGTGCCGTAACGGCGTTCTCATGCCCGGCCTGATCGACGCACATTGGCATACGATCTTCGCGGCGGTCCCGCTCAATATCCTGCTCAACGGCGACCCCGGCATCATCTTTGCCGCGTCCACGGCGGAGGCGGAGCGGACGCTGATGCGCGGTTTCACCACGGTTCGCGATCTGGGAGGGCCTGCCTTCTCGTTCAAGCAGGCTATCGACGCTGGAATGATTCCCGGCCCGCGCATCTTTCCGTCCGGTGCAATGATCACCACGTCAGGCGGGCATGGCGATCTTCGCCTGCCGACCGAGATTCCACGTGACGGCGGCAAACTCAGCAAGGGTGAGTTGATGGGTGGATCGGCCATCGTCGACGGCATTGACGACCTGAAGATGCGCATACGGGAGCAACTCCTCCAAGGCGCGTCGCAGATCAAGCTGGTGGGCGGCGGCGGCGTATCGTCGCCGCGCAGTCCATTGGACATGGTTACCTTCAGCGAAGAGGAACTGCGGGCCGGCGTCGATGTCGCGCAGGATTGGAATACCTACGTCGCCGTGCATGCCTACACCGATCGTGCTGTGAAACGTGCGCTGGCCGCTGGGGTGACCTGTATCGAGCATGCCCATCTGGTGGACGAGGAAACGGCAGGAATGATCGCGGAGAAAGGCGTCTGGCTCAGCACCCAACCCTTCTTGACAATGGCGGACGCCGCGTCGCAAACCGGACCAGGGATCGAACGTATCCAGCAGCTTTTCGCAGGCACACCGAGAATATATGGGTTTGCCCGCAAATACGGCATCAAGACGGCCTGGGGTTCCGACGTGCTGTTCTCGCCCGAACTCGGTCCACGTCAGAACGTCATGCTCACCCATCTGGCCAACTGGTACAAGAACGCCGAAATCCTGCTGATGGCGACTTCGGGCAATGCCGAACTGCTCGGGCTTTCCAACCTTCGCAATCCCTATCCGGGCAAGCTCGGAGCGATCGAAAAAGGAGCTTTGGCCGATCTTCTTGTCGTGGACGGTAATCCGCTCGACGACATCCGGTTGCTCGAAGATCCGCAGAAGAAGTTCGTCGTCATCATGAAGGGCGGGCGTCTCCACAAGAACGTTCTTTAAGCATCCACCCTATGCGATCGCGGTCGGACGGAAACTGCAAACGTGCGTATAAAGCCTCGTTCCCCTCTTCGATCCGGCGCTTCGCTCGCGCTGTTTATGTTTCTGCCCGCCATCACGATGAATATCGCCGAGGCAGCTTCGCTGACCGGGCGCGGCAACGAACCGGGCTGGCACGTCGAGATATCAGACAAAGCGATCAGCTTTCGCGCCATGGGAGGCGAAAGCTTCACGATTGCACCGGTCCCGCAACCTGCCAGGCAGGGTGATACGGATACCTATTCCGCGACAGTCGACGGTCGAGAATTCGCGCTGACCGTCGCCGATGCGATATGTACCGACACGATGACGGGAATGCCGTACCCCAAGACCATGACTGTGATGGTTGGCGACCGCAGATTGGCGGGTTGCGCGGGGGAACCGGCAAGGCTTCTTCATGGCGACTGGCTTGTAGAAGAAATAGGCGGGAAAGCGAACGTCGCGAAATCCAACCCTACGATTGCATTCGAGCCGGATGGACACATCCATGGGGACGGCTCGTGCAACAGGTTTTTTGGCAGCTTCGTCCTGACAGGCGAAAGTCTGACGATCTCTGAAACCGGCGCATCCATGATGATGTGCGAACAACCGCTCATGGATCAGGAGCGGAATCTGCTGAACGCTTTTGAGGCCGTCCGGGCTTTTGAAGTCTCACGGACAGGTCAGGTACACCTCCTCGGGCCAGGTAACGAAAAGCTGGTCAGCTTGCGAAAAACGGCCGGCACCGCCGGCAAGGCGAAGTAGTGAAATCCGTGATGCTCACCTTGTTGACGATACTATTGTCAGCCGCGCGATCGGAGAGCCTGTTCCCATCTAAAGCGCTTCCACGCTCCAACTGCCGCCACTCAGGATTCTGCAAGGGCAAGGCAGGCAGCGATCCCGACTTTCTTGTGCGAAAAAGGCGGCTTTGGATGTCGGCGATGCATGATGGCTGCCCGTCCCTGCTGGTCCAAAGGGATTGAACGTTGGAAGTCGGCATAGCGACAACCCATTCAATTCTACTCAGGCTTGTGCTTGCGCTGCTGCTCGGCGCGCTGATCGGAGCGGAACGCCAGTATCGCCAGCAATATACCGGGCTGGTCACGCACGCGCTGGTCGCGATGGGCGCCGCCGCCTATTCTTCCCTACCGGGCGCACTTGGAATGGGACTTGATCTTCGGATGGGTGCGCAGGTCGTGACCGGTATCGGCTTCCTCGGCGCGGGCCTGATCATAAGAGACGGATCCAACATAAAAGGACTGAGCACATCAGCCACGATCTGGAGCACCGGATCGGTCGGTGTATTCATTGGCTATGGCTTCCTGTTGCTGGCGGCAGAAACGGCAATGTTCATTCTAATATTGAACTCATTTCTTCCGCGCCTTTCCAAATTTTTCGAAAAATATTCATCGGATAAATCCATGGATGAGCAACAATATATGATTACGGTCAGATGCAATGCCGAGAATTTCTCATCAGTGAGGGAGGATTTCCTGACGGAAGTGAAAGGAATTCCTCATATGTTTCAATCCTTATCCAGCAATAATTCAAGAAATAAAAAGGAAATAGATATATTCGTAACGCTATCCAGCAGCCGGAGTGATATCCGTTCGATTGAAGGTGCAGCGGCGAAACTGGCTCAGAATCCTAAAGTACATTCAGTATTATGGAAAAAACTGGATAAAAATTCAAAAATATCGTCCGATAAACCGGGGAGAACACCCTAGATACCGATTAGAAGCCTCAGACTACGAACTTTCCAATGCACACTCGGGAGATCTCGCTATGGATGAAAATATGCGCACCTTATTCACGGGCAAACTGATCGCTATCGGTCTTCTGATCATCGGGTTTCTGATGTTTGCGTCTGGCTATCGCTATGGTTCACCGTCGAGCTTGGTGACAGGGGTACTTCTTTTTGCCATCGGCATCATTCTCCTCGTTCTGAAGGTCGTCCGCAGAAACAAGCCGCATTCGGGTATATGATCGGGCAATCTGCAGGTGATCCTGCAGGCCGCGAAGGTCAAACGCAGGCCGGAAAACAAGATTGCACGTCATCCCATCATTGACGCGCCGTGTAGCGTTGGCCGGCTCGCAAAATTAGGTATCGCTTCACACCTGCTGGAATTCGTACCGGTGACGGGTTCTTGAGAACCGTTGCGCAAGAAGACCTTGTCGCCGGCCAACGGGTCGGGAGCCGTACCGCCTGACGCAGCTCCGCTGTGACAACGTGCGCGGCGTCCATCACGCTCATGCCTTGCTCTCGTTGGTCCTTGTCAAACCCGGCGATGAGGATCGAGCTCTTTTCGAACAGTCGCAGTGTTGCGCGATCCGGCTTCATTTGGAGCCTGGAAAGTAAACGCTACGCACATGTCTGGGATTTTTGGCACATTCTAGGAACGCGATACTGATTTATCGTTGTCTCGATTCGACCTTTCCACTGCGGAAAGTTGATGAATTGTTTTACTATTGGTTTCCTTGGGGCGAAATCGGCCTGTCGCACGTGCGCTGCCTGCATTAAAGTAGCGCGGGCGGGATAAGGGCTATGGGTGCAAGGTTACGCCGGTCGGCAAATGACGAAATAACTAAGAGCTAGTTAGGCAAAAGCGATCGCGTCCGCATCTCCCGGGTCGGACGACATTTTGTGGAGGCCATGGATGTTGGAGGCGCCGAACTGGTACGCGCGCAAATACAACTCCATCGTGGCCCGTGCCCGCGAGTCCGATCCTGATGCGGAATTCCATATCCGGCAGATCGGTGCGCAGGGCCACGCATCGCGCCTGGCGACCATCGACTATGGCGACACATTCGTCCTCGACTTGCGGGACAAAGGTGGCATCGCGATGTCGGGGACGATCAACGACAATGCTTTGACGGCGGTGTTCCTCTGGGGCGAAGGTACCACCTTCAACGGGCAACGGAGCGAAATACCGCGGTTGCGGGTCGTCGGCCCGGGAACGGAATTCAACCTGGAGATGCCCGGCAGCTATCGCCTCATGCGGATCGGTCTGCGTGGCGCCGCACTCGACTCATTGCGTAGAACATCCGCTTCCCACCTGGGCCCGCGAAGCTGGCTGATGCCCGGGGTGCACGAGCAGCGCTTTGCTCCGAGAGCCGAACTGGAGCTTCAGCAGAAGCTGCTGCGGACCGTCGGGTTCGCGGAAGCTGCCGCGCGGCGCGGCTACGACCTTAGTGCCGGCCTGGCGGTTGCTGCAAGCGAAGCGGGCGCCGCGCTCGCGCAGGTGCTCTCCGGCACGGAGGGACCGTCTGCCCGCGGCCTCGGCTCCCGCGATCGACGCAATATCGTTGACTCCACTCTCGCTATCTTCGAGGCGAAATCGAGCGGCCCGGTTTCGGTGAGTGCCATCTGCGAGATACTGGGTGTCGGCGAGCGAACGTTGGAGCGTGCCTTTCAAGAATGCCTGGGAGTCAACCCCCGCGCCTACGAGCGAGAGCGGCGGTTGCGAGCGGCGCACGGCCTCATCCTTACAGAGGGCGATCGCCTTTCGATTACCGATATCGCCATGAGTTTCAGCTTCTGGCACCTGGGTCGCTTCGCCGGTGCCTATACGGCACTCTTCGGATGTTCACCCAGCGAGACTCGGCAGCGCGTTTGGGGCCTGGCGGCAAGACAGATGCACACCGTCGAGCCTGGCGGCGGGATGATGGTTCGCGCGCGGCATGCGCTATCCCCGGATATCGAAGCGGCGAGCGCATCTGCCTAACCGGCGACGATCCTGAATTTCGGTCACGAACCCCACCACTTCATCGCTTTCACGGGCGACCACTTCATGCCTGTTCTCCGGAGGTCCGCGCGGGGCTTTCCGACAGTCACTCTGTTGTGTCGGAAAGTGGATAGAGATTGGCCGGCTCCCGGGAGATTCTGAAGATGTGATCTCATTGCCGCCGCCTCTTCCGGTCGGCGCGAGGTGCAGCGGTCGCTCGATACGGGCCTCTCCGGCGCTGGCGAAATAGGAGTCGTCATGGACGCAAGGGTAAGCTCAGCCCATATTCCTATTGATCCATTTGCCGATGAACCTCTCAGATGCGCCATCGACGTGAGCACCTCGTCGGTGCCGGCCAGAGAGCAGTTCGACCTTTTTCGGATGTGGAATGAGGGGCTTGCTGATTTCCAACTCCTGCAGGCCGTCGACCCCTCATTTCCGGTCCGTCAGCGGGTGTGGCAACTGGGTGATCTGGCACTGGTCACTGTCGAATATCCCGGCCCCGGCTATGAGGTTCAATGGGAGCATCGAAAACGACCGCTGTTGGATCACTGGATGCTGAGCCTGCCGTTTTCACGGTTATGCGATGGGACGATGAGCGCTGGACAGCCGGCCTTGAAATGCCTGGCACTACCTGACGTCGGGTCGATCAACAACGATCTGCTTATCTTGCTCCTCGTGCCGCGCACCCTGGTGGCAACCGATCCGTCGATGATCGAAGCCAACGACGCCACGTTGCACTTCCTGGCGGAGTATATGCTTCTGCTGCATCGCTCTCTTCCAGCCCTCAGAGAAGCGGATATACCGCACATAGTCACCGCGACGGCCAATCTGTTCGAGGCGGCCCTTGCGCCGTCCGACGATCACCTCGCTGCGGCACGGGCACCGGTCGCCGCGGTTACTGCCGCGCGTGTCACCCAAGTCATCATGGAAAGGCTCTCGGACCACGATCTGACGCCGGACAAGCTCTGCCGCGCGGCGGGCGTATCACGGTCCCGTCTCTATCGGATCCTCGAACCGGCTGGGGGGATATCCAACTATATCCGCCGAAAGCGCCTGCTCAAGACACGCGATGCCCTGGCGGACAGTTCCGACCGACGAACGATCTCCACTATCGCCGAGGAATGGGGCTTCACCGACGCCTCGGCCTACAGCCGGATGTTCAAGTCGGAATTCGGCCTCTCTCCCAAGGAGGCGCGCGAACTCGGCTGGCAGGGCGTCAGGCACTCCACCTGGCTGAGCATCGACCAGCCGATCGAAGAGGTCGGCAATCTGAGCAATCTTCTGATCAACAATTCCCTGGGGTTGTCACTTGCTCCCAAGCGATGAGGGGCACTGTGCATAGGCACCTTAGTTCCCAGCAATGGAGATGCTCCTTCTTGAATGCACGTTCGATAGTCCAGACCGGCAATCGCGAGAAATAGATGCTGTGTCCAAATTTGGGATTCTCGGCACATTATCAAAGCGCGATGCTGCCTTATGGTGGTCATGATTTGACCTCACCTGCGGCGGAAAGTTGGCGATTTGTTTACTATTGGCTTTCCTTAGCGAGAAACTGGTCTGTCGCGCATGTGCTGCTGACACTAAAGTAGCACGGGGGGATAGGAGCCGTCATGGACGCAAGGGTAAGCTCGGCCCGCATTCCCACCGATCCCTTTACCGATGAGCCTCTCAGATGCGGCATCGACATGAACACGTCGTCGGCGCCCGCCGGAGAACAGTTCGACCTTTTTCGAACCTGGAACGAGGGGCTTGCCGACATTCAACTCCTGCAGGACGCCGGCCCGTCGTTTCAGGTCCGTCAGCGAATGTGGCAGTTGGGTGATCTGGCGCTGGTCACCGCCGAATATCCCGGTTCCAGCTACGACGTTCGATGGGAGCATCGAAAACGACCGTTGCTGGATGATTTCATGCTGTACGTGCCGTTTTCACGGTCGCCTGATGGGACAATGAGCACCGGAAAGCCCGGCATGAAATGCCTGGCACTACCTGACGTCGGGTCGATCAACAACGATCTGCTTATCTTGCTCCTCGTGCCGCGCACCCTGGTGGCAACCGATCCGTCGATGATCGAAGCCAACGACGCCACGTTGCACTTCCTGGCGGAGTATATGCTTCTGCTGCATCGCTCTCTTCCAGCCCTCAGAGAAGCGGATATACCGCACATAGTCACCGCGACGGCCAATCTGTTCGAGGCGGCCCTTGCGCCGTCCGACGATCACCTCGCTGCGGCACGGGCACCGGTCGCCGCGGTTACTGCCGCGCGTGTCACCCAAGTCATCATGGAAAGGCTCTCGGACCACGATCTGACGCCGGACAAGCTCTGCCGCGCGGCGGGCGTATCACGGTCCCGTCTCTATCGGATCCTCGAACCGGCTGGGGGGATATCCAACTATATCCGCCGAAAGCGCCTGCTCAAGACACGCGATGCCCTGGCGGACAGTTCCGACCGACGAACGATCTCCACTATCGCCGAGGAATGGGGCTTCACCGACGCCTCGGCCTACAGCCGGATGTTCAAGTCGGAATTCGGCCTCTCTCCCAAGGAGGCGCGCGAACTCGGCTGGCAGGGCGTCAGGCACTCCACCTGGCTGAGCATCGACCAGCCGATCGAAGAGGTCGGCAATCTGAGCAATCTTCTGATCAACAATTCCCTGGGGTTGTCACTTGCTCCCAAGCGATGAGTTGTCTCATGCAGGACAAGATACGAGGAGTCGACGGAAACGACGGAATTGGGGCTGGAAAGCCCCTGAGGTGCGCAGTCGACACCGATACGTTGTCTGCGCCTTCGGCCGAACAGTTTGATCTTTTCCGGAGCTGGCACTCGAACATCGCCGACGTTGAATTGCTTCGAGACAAGTTCGAATCGTTCGCCGCGAGGGAGCGCGTGTGGCAATTGGGCGACCTGACACTCGCTTCCATCGAGTATCCGGGAACCGGTTATCGTCGCCGGTGGAGCAACCGGAAGAACCCGGTCTTCGATCATTGGCTGCTCGCCGTACCACGCACATTCCCTCCAGGCGGCGGGCTTGCCCATGTGGGGCAACTGCGCTGGCATTGTCTCGCGGCGTCACATCAGGGTCAGGGCGAGGACGATGGCGTTCTTTGCCTGTTCCTTCCACGGGATTTCGCGTTCTCGCAGCCCTTCACGCTCGACATCCGTCCGGAGATGGCGATGTTTGTCGCGGACTATATCCTTCTGCTTCACCGTTCTTTTCCGGACCGCACGGAGAGCGACATCCCGTACATCGCCACAGCGACCACCAGTCTTCTCGCCGCCTGCGTTTCACCATCCCGGGACCACTTTCTTGAAGCTCAGGGGCCGATCGATGCAGTGATCATGGCTCGAGCAAACAGGCTCATTGCAGCGAGGCTTGCCGACCGAGACCTGACACCGGAAAAACTCTGCCAGGAACTCGGCATCTCGCGCTCCCGCCTCTATCGAATTTTTGAACCGTGCGGAGGCGTATCGAACTACATCAGGCGCCAACGGCTGCAAAAGACGCGGGACGCTCTGGGCGATACTACGGATACAAGCTCGATCTCCAGCATCGCGGAGAAATGGGGGTTCATGGACCCTTCGACCTACAGCCGGACATTCAAGAAAGAATTCGGGATTTCGCCCAAAGAGGCGCGGGCCGCCGGTTGGCTGGGTATCAGGGATACATCGCCCGTGGTGCGGCCAGGCGACAACGCACCTTCGCTAAGCAGCCTCCTGGTCAACAACTATCTGCTTGGTCTGAGGCACTGACTGCCATTTGCCAGGCAACGATCTCGACTAGAGGCACGCTCAAGGCAAGTTCTCCGATTTGTGACCGTGGGTCTGAGGTCGGCGATACCTTGCCGTCGCGCCGAGCCGGCGACGTAACGGGATCACGTCATTCCATCCTTCGGCCCTCCCGAAGGCAGACGCGGGTCGTCTACGTGACGATGCGGCGGGACTCCGGGCTCGAAGCCGCGCCGTGTGCGGCGCGGCCATTTCCCGATGAAGCCGACGACCAATGTGAATGGAACTCACATTGGCCCGGCGGACGCCATCAAGCTATTGTCCCTGAACCATACCGCCGAGGAGGCATTCCCCTTTTTGGGATTCCCCTCTACCCCGCGATCATCTTCTTCTGCACCGCGCCTCGAATACGCGGCCATTGCGGTCCTGGTACAGACAATAGCCCGGATGTTCGGCGGCCTTGCCGATCAAGGCTCCGACGACGGCCCCTGCGGCGCCCCCTACAAAAGCGTTTCTCGCATTGCTGCCGCCGCCCGCTGCCATTCCGACTGCGGCGCCGCCTGCGGTACCGAGCGCGGCACCTCTTTCCATGGATGTGCAGCCCGTCAGACTTGCGGCAACCACAATTGCAAAGGCCAATTTCTTCATCGGTGTTCTCCTTTCAACTACTTGGTCCATGGAAAAACTTCAGTAACGCCCACGACATCACATCGGCGAAACGCGGCAGCCATCTACCCCTTTGTCTAGTCTCCCTTCAGGAGGAACTTGACGAAGCCAGCCAGGATGATCAGGACAAAGCCCCCCACCAATCCTGCTATCGCGGCGCCGACCATCATCGTCGGCGTCACGCCATCCGCGTGGTGACCGATGAGGCGCCCTACCCCCGGAATGCGCGAGGACGGCCACGTGAAGAGCAGGCCGCCGATACCGCCGATCAGCCCATCGGGGTAGCGGCCCCAACTGAAGGTGCGGACCGAGCGCCCGAGAATCGTCGCTGTCGCTGCACCGAAGACAAATTCGATAATCATCACCAGGCCGGAAACAGCCATGAGACATTTCTCCGGGCCCCATTACCGCGCTTGCATCACGGCTCGCGAATACCGAGACGGGACGTGAGGAGTGCTACTCGTACAGCGCATGAAAATGACAATTCGTGCGGAGCAGTTACGCGGGACACTCTACCCTCCCGGACTGCGGAACGAATTAGCCAGACATCCCGCGGATAGGCTCAGCGTCTCTTTGTGCCGAGAGTAGTGTGCCGAGCGTCCCGACAAAGAGACGTGGAGATAAGCCGTGGGATTCTGAACCAATCCCCCGAGTCAGGCGGAAGGGTACAATGCGGGCATATGAGAGGGTGACGCCTGCTTTTTTCGTTCTGACAAGGATAGTGCCATGTCGAATCTTATCGTCCTCGTGTATCCCACCGAAGAGAAGGCCGAGGAAGTCCGCAACAAGCTCTTCAGCCTGCAAAAGGAATATCTGATCAAGCTGGGCGATGCCGTGATCGCGACAAAGAGTTCTTCCGGCAGGGTGAAGCTCAATCAGGTCGTCAACACCACTGCGGCAGGAGCGGCAAAAGGCAGCTTCTGGGGACTGCTGGTCGGCATCCTGTTTCTCAATCCACTGCTTGGCGTCGCAGTGGGCGCCGCTTCCGGCGCGATCGGCGGGGCGCTGACGGATGTCGGCATCAACGATGCATTCATGAAAGAGCTTGCCGCGAAACTTGAGCCCGGAAGCAGCGCGCTGTTCCTGCTCGTGCAGGAAATGACGACAGACAAGATCCTTAAAGAGATCGAAGGCTACGGCGGGTCTGTTCTCCAGACTTCCCTGGACGAGAGCAAGGAGCAAGTCCTGCGCGACGCTCTCAGCCGAACCTCCGAGAATGAGAAATAAGATCGAGATGAAGTCCTCCATCACGGGGACAGGCTTTGGACGACGAGCCGAATCCCTGCATGCGCGCTGGAAATGGTTCCTCGGGCTGGGCGTCGTTCTGGCCCTCAGCGGCGCACTGGCCGTCACGCTTCCGGCCGTCTCGACGTTCGCGACGAGCGTCGTCCTCGGGCTCCTGCTTGCGTTCGCCGGTATAGTAAAGATGGTACAGTCCTTGCAGGCGAAGGACTGGAGCGGCTTCATCTGGCAGGAACTCACAGGGGCGGTCGAATTCGTCGGCGGCGTCCTGATCTATTTCAATCCTCTGAAAGGCGCCCTTGCGATCACCCTCCTGATTGCCTTGGTATTTTTTGTGCAGGGTATTTTGCAGATCGGCCTCGCAGTAGCCGTACGCAAACAGGAAGGCTGGTACTGGTTCGCTGTCTCGGGCCTGGTTGCGCTGCTGGCAAGCGCGTTGCTCGCCCTGAAGCTGCCGTACACCAGTACGTTTGAACCAGGCGTCATCGCCGGCATTTCCCTCCTGGTGGCCGGCGGTGCGTACATCGGTGTCGCACTCACGATGCGCAAGGCACGCCTATGACCCCGTTTTGCGATAGGCCGAGGGTGTGCCGTTCGAGCGAGACGTCGTGATGATTGCACGCATTCGTCGTATAGGTTTTGCCGTGACCTGCCTGGCAGGTGCGATGGCTTGTGTCGGCTCGATTTCGCTCGCCCAGCAGCCCGGCGCAAGCCGCGCGATGCCGCCTCCCGCCGTCGTCATCGAAAAGGTCAAGGTAGAGCAGGTACGCAATCCGGCACAGTTCACCGCCCGTATCGAGGCGATTAACGCCGTGGATATCCGGGCTCGTGTCACGGGTTTTCTGCATTCGGTATCATTCAGCGACGGGCAAGCCGTCCGCGCTGGGGAGACCTTATTCGAGATCGAGCCTGATCAGCTGGAAGCCTCCGTTGCTTCGGCGCGGGCGCAGGTGGCGCGCGCCGAAGCGACCAGGACCTCGGCCGAGCGGTCCCTTGCGCGCAACCGGGACCTGTTTGCCCGGAAGACGGTCGCCCAGGCGGCCTTGGATCAGGCACAGGCTGCGTTCGATGTCGCTGCGGCCGATGTGCAGGTCGCCAAGGCGGCATTGAACACGGCCGAACTCAACCTGTCGTACGCCCATATCACGGCGCCTATCTCGGGCAGCATTGGCCGGGCCACCTTCACGGCCGGCAATCTCGTCGGGCCGGATTCCGGTTCGCTCGCGCGAATAGTCAGTCTCGACCCGATAAGGGTGGCCTTCGCCATGAGCGAGGGTCTGCTCGTTACCGCACGGCAACAGAAGGCTGGCGGCCGCATTTTCGATCCAAGCGTGTTCAAGCTGTCGCTACGCCTCGCGAATGGAACGGATTATGACGAGCCCGGCCAAATCGAGTTCGTCGATAACGAGGTCGACCCGCAGACCGGAACCGTCACCGCCCGCGCGATCTTCCCCAATCCTCACCGTATCCTCGTTCCGGGACAGTTCGTCACCCTTTCCATAGAGGAAAAGGAAACTCCCGCGATGCCGATAGTGCCGCAGACCGCGGTGCTCCAGGATCGCGATGGCCGCTTTGTCTATGTACTTGCCAAGGACAACAAGGTCTCGCAACGACGGATCAAGACGGGCGCGCGAGTAGGCAATGGTTGGGCGGTCACCACCGGCCTAAAGGGGGGAGAGCAACTCGTCGTACAAGGGATTCAACGTCTTGCCGATGGCATGACGGTCCAACCGAGCGCAGGTCAGCCGGTCGGCGGCAATCCATGATCTCCGATCTTTTTATCAGGCGGACCAGGCTTGCGATCGTTGTCTCGATCATCATTTCGCTCGTAGGCGCGATCGCGATCTTTCAGTTGCCTGTACAGC
The DNA here is from genome assembly GCA_040255475.1 of Phyllobacteriaceae bacterium. Classification (GTDB taxonomy): domain Bacteria; phylum Pseudomonadota; class Alphaproteobacteria; order Rhizobiales; family Rhizobiaceae; genus Mesorhizobium_L. Next base: position 15,791 of record JBDZVC010000050.1, read on the forward strand.
AATATCCGCAGGTCACTCCGCCTACGGTCACGGTCTCGGCAACCTATCCCGGCGCGAGCGCCGACGTAATCGCAGACGTCGTTGGCGGGCCGCTGGAGACGGCGATCAATGGCGTCGACAACATGATGTACATGTCTTCGTCCAGTTCGAACGCCGGACAATATTCGCTCTCCGTTACCTTTGAGGTTGGTACCGACCCGAACATCGCACAGATCGACGTACAGAACAGGGCTCAACTGGCGATTTCTCAATTGCCGGCAGCGGTTGCGCAACAAGGCGTGTCGGTGCGGTCGCGTTCACCCGATTTCGTGTTGGGCATCGCATTTTACTCGCCCGGCGACAAACTCAGCGCGCTTGAGATAACCAACTTTGCCGCCACGACAATCGTGGATGCGCTTTCGCGGGTGCCGGGCGTTGGCCAGGCCGCCATTGCCGGCGCGTCCGAATATTCGATGCGTGTATGGGTGAACGCCACGAAGATGGATGCGCTCGGCATCACGGCCGACGATATCGCAGCAGCCATCCAGAGACAGAATATTCAAGCCTCGTTGGGACAGGTCGGCGGACCGCCGACGAGGGAAAGCACCGACCTGCAATATACGCTGGTAGCCCAGGGTCGGCTCCTGACGCCCGAGCAATTCGGGGAGATCGTCATTCGCACCGGCGGCGCGGGCGCTGCCGTCCGGCTTCGCGACGTGGCGCGCATTGAACTCGGTGCACGAAACTATTCGTCAAGCGCGCGTTTCGGCGGCCACGACACGGCAATGCTGCAGATATTCCAGTCGCCGGGGGCCAACGCAATCCAGACCGGGAATGCGGTGAAAGCGGAATTGCAGCGCCTCTCATCCACATTCCCACCTGGGCTTGAATACCAGGTCGTCTACGACGCTACCCGGTTCGTGCAGGCTAGCCTCTCGCTGATCGTACGCATCCTGATCGAAGCCTTCCTCATCGTACTCGCCATCACGTTCCTGTTCCTGCAGGATTGGCGGGCAACCCTTGTCGCGGCATTGGCAATACCGGTCGCGATGCTCGGCACCATGGCCGTACTGCTGGCATTCAGCTACTCGATCAACACGATATCGCTACTGGCCCTGGTCCTGGCGATCGGTCTGGTCGTCGATGATGCGATTCTCGTCGTCGAGAACGTCAAGCATGTGCTCGAGGACAATCCGGGAATCGACACGGCGAGCGCGACAAGCAAGGCGATGCGGCAGATCGTCGGACCAATCGTCTCGACAACGCTGGTGCTGCTCGCTGTCGTGACGCCGACGGGATTCCTTCCCGGTATCAGCGGCAGGCTCTATAGTCAGTTCGCGGTTACATTGTCGGCGGCGCTGGTGCTCTCTTCGATCGTCGCGCTGACACTCAGCCCGGCGCTCAGCGCGATCCTGCTCAAGCCCGGCGCGGGTGGATACCGGCGCGGCCCCTTCGCGTGGTTCACGCGATTCCTGAACGCGACCCGTGCGGGTTACGGTCGGGTGGTCGGCTTCCTGGCCCGACGATGGCTCATACCTGTCGCGGGGCTGGTGATCTGCGTTCTGGGAGCCGTCCTGCTGTTCACGCGCCTGCCTGCTACCTTCCTGCCGGACGAAGACCAGGGGGCGCTTTTCCTGGATGTCCAGCTTCCAACCGCCGCTTCTCTCGACCGCACGAGGGCGGTCGTCAGCGAGATCGAGCGGGAACTGTCGGCGACGAAGGGCGTCGAACGCGTCATCTCGATTGCCGGCTTCAGCATCTTGCAGGGCGCAGGCTCTCCCAACGGTGCGATGTTGGTTGCGACATTGGAACCCTGGGAGCAACGCAGAACACCGGAACTACAGCTGGCGGCCATTCTTGCGAAGCTGCGGGCGCGGTTCTCGACCATGCCGGGCGCCATCGTATCGGTCTTTGCGCCACCGGCCATTTCAGGCATCGGCGCGGTAGGCGGCCTCGATCTCCGCCTTCAGGCCCTGCAGGGCCAGCCGCCCGAAGAGATAGAGCAGGTAGTCCGCGCATTCATTTCGAAGGTCAATCAACAGCCCGAGATCGGGGGGCTCGCGACGACCTTCAATGCCGATGTGCCGCAGATCTATGTCGATGTCGACCGCAGCCGCGCCGAAGCGCTGGGTGTCAGCGTCTCGGATGTCTACTCGACCATAGGGGCCAATTTCGGCTCGCGCTACGTGAACGATTTCACGTTGCAGGGGCGGGTTTTCCAGGTCAACCTCCAGGCGGATGCCGCGCACCGTTCAAACGCGGAAGATATTCTCGATCTTCACGTGCGCAGCCGGAACGGAGCAATGGTTCCGCTGAGGACAATCGTGTCCACGAAGGTCGTCCTCGCTCCATTCACGATCTCCCGTTACAATCTTTTCCCGGCGGCCCAGATCAACGGCCAGGCCGCGCCTGGCGGCAGTTCGGGTGCCGCCATGGCCGCCGCCGAGCGCGTCGCAGCGCAGGAACTGCCGCAGGGGTATGGCCTCGAATGGTCCGGCCTTTCGTTTCAGGAAAGACGCAGTAGCGGCCAGGAGCCGATCATCTTCGGATTGGCGTTCCTCTTCGCCTATCTCTTCCTCGTCGCGCAATACGAAAGCTGGACTTTGCCGCTTGGCGTTATTTTGTCTCTGGGAGCGGCCCTGTTCGGCGCAACCGCGGGGCTGACGCTATTCGGATTGCAGAACAGCATCTACGCGCAGATAGCGATAGTATTGTTGATTGGGCTGGCTTCGAAGAATGCCATCTTGATCATAGAATTCGCCAAGGAGCGCCACGACGAGGGCAAATCAATCACGGAGGCTGCGCAGCTCGGCGCCGAACAGCGCTTTCGCGCCGTCATGATGACCGCCGTCTCCTTTATCTTCGGTATCGTCCCCCTCGCTCTCGCGACCGGCGCTGGAGCCGGTGCCGGCCGGGCAGTAGGCGTCACCATTCTCGGCGGCATGGTTGCCGCTACGACGATTGGACTGTTCATCATCCCGACATTGTTTGCGGTGATCGAGCGTATCGTGGAATGGAGCAGCGCGCGGTCAAAGAAAGAAAACTAGGTTGTGATGGTCCCGCTCTCAATCCGGCGGCTGACGGGAACGAGCAAACGTCCTTGCTGAGCAGGCACCTATCCCGCTCAGTTCACGGCGAGCATGGTCCCGGTATCGTACTGCCGGACGAAATCCACGCGCGAGCCGTCCCAATGGTAGCAGTAGTGCCGTCCCTGCACGGGAATCCCTACAACGTCCGGCCAGAAGG
>JBDZVC010000051.1:0-18989 GCA_040255475.1 Phyllobacteriaceae bacterium
TTCGGCACGTCGATGGCCGGCGGCATCGGGAAGGTCATGCCGAAATTCGACATGCCCTACAAGGTGGCCGAAACCATCGCCTATGACCGCGCCGCACGCGACCTCTCCGTCGAGATCGCCAAGGCCAAGGCCACGGGGGCCGACGCGCTTCTCGTCGTCAGCCGGCTGAACGACGCCATCCTGCTCACCCGCGAACTGGTCAAGCAGCGCTGGACGCCGGAAGCCATCCTCTCCATGGGGCCGGGCTGGTACGAGGACCAGTATTTCAAGACGCTCGGCAAGCTCTCCGACGGCCCGATCTCCTTCGTACCCTGGTACGACCCGAAGAAGAAGCTCAGCCAGACGCTCAAGGATGCCATGAAGAAGGCCTATCCGGACGTCAACATGAACACCAACCATGTCTATACGTTCGAGGCGCTTCTGGTGGCGGCCGACGCCTACAAGCGCGCCGGGACGGGCGATTCCAAGGAACTGACGGAAGCCGTGCGGACCACCGACATCAAAGACAACGTCTCGATCGGCGAAGGCATCCGCTTCAACGCCAAGGGCCAGAACGACACGGTCGGCGACGCCTCCATCCAGAATGTCGGCGGCGAACTCGTCGTGGTGGCGCCCGAGAAGGCGGCGGTCGCCAAGGCCGTCTGGCCGATGCCACCCTACGAGAAACGCTAAGGCGTATCCCGCTTCGCCCCGGTCATCCGGCCGGGGCGGAATCGCACCTCGGATCGGAAGCAGGTCTTGCCCGTCGAGCTTTATCTCAACGTCGCCGTCAGCGGCTTGCTGACCGGCCTGATCTACGGGCTTTCCGCGCTCGGCCTGTCGGTCATTTTCGGCGTCATCCGCATCGTCAATTTCGCCCATGGCGAGATCATGGTGATGGGCATGTTCGCGACACTGGTGCTCTTCCGCCATCTCGGCATCGACCCGCTTTACTGCGTGCCGATCGTGGCGGCGGCACTGTTCGCCTTCGGCTATCTGCTGCAGGACCTCGTCGTCCGCCGCATCGTCCATCTGCCTGACTATATGCAGTTCCTCCTGATGGCGGCGATCGCGGTGATGATCGTCAGCCTCTGCCTGATGATCTTCGGACCGGACGCGCAGGGCGTGCAGGTCGCCTATGCCTATGATTCCTTCCAGATCGGCCCGCTGCTGGTCGACAAGGTGCGCATCTATGCAGGGATCGCCGCTCTCGTCGTTTCCGGGCTCCTCTTCGCCTTCTTCCGCTATACGGACACAGGCAAGGCGATCCGCGCCTGCGGCGACAACCAGGTCGGCGCGCTGGTGGTGGGGCTGAACGTCCGCCGGCTCTTCGCGCTCACCTTCGGCATCGGCACGGCCTGCCTGGGCGCCGCCGGCGCGATCCTCGTGCTCCTCATCGACGTCCATCCCTATCTCGGCCCTTCCTACACGCTTCTCGCCTTCATCATCGTCATCATCGGCGGGCTCGGCAGCCTGCCCGGCGCGCTGCTCGGCGGTCTCCTCATCGGCGTTTCCGAGGCGCTGGCCGGGCTTGTCTTCCAGCCCTCGATGAAAAGCGCGGTTTCCTTCGGGCTGTTGATCCTCGTCCTTCTGCTTCGACCGCAGGGGCTGCTCGGCAAGGAAGTGCGATGATCGCGCGGCTGACGGACGGGCTGCCGCCCCGCGCGCTGGCGCTGCTCGCCGCCTTCGCGTTGGTGATGGCGGCAGTTCCCTTCTTCGCCAGCGACTATGTGCTGAGCGTGCTCATCATTTCGCTCTATTTCGCCTTTGTCGGGCAGGCGTGGAATTTGATGCTCGGCTTCGCCGGGCAATTGTCGCTGGGCCACGCGCTCTTCGTCGGTATCGGCGCCTATACGAGCGCGGCGCTCTTCACCCATTTCGGCATCAATCCGTGGGTAGGCGTGGTCGCGGCAATCGCGCTTTCCACCCTGATGGGCTGCATCATCGGCTATCTCGGCTTCCGTTTCTCGATCCGTGGGGTCTATTTCGCGCTGCTCACCATCGCGTTCGCCGAATTCACCGGTATCATGGTCGACAACAGCGCCTGGCTCGGCGGGTCGGCTGGGCTGTTCCTGCCGGTGAAGAATGCCGGCAGTATCGATTTGTTCAACCTGCGCGGACCGCCGACGCTCTTCTACTATCTGATCCTGGTCCTGACCGGCGGAGCGCTGGTGCTCTGCCGCTTCCTGCTCAACAGCAAGCTCGGCCTCTACTGGCAGGCGATCCGCGACGATCAGGAGGCGGCGGAAGCGGCCGGCGTACCGCTCTTCCGATACAAGATGATCGCGGTCGCCATCTCTTCCGCGCTGACCGGCGTCGCCGGCGTCTGGTACGCCTTCTACTACAACAACCTCTTTCCCGAATCGACGTTTGCCACCGGGCGCTCGGTCGAACTCATCCTCGGCACGGTGGTCGGCGGAGTGGGCACGCTGTTCGGCCCGATCCTCGGCGCGTTCATCCTGACGCCGCTCGGGGAGTTGCTGACCGCGCTCACCTCCGGCCTCCAGATCGACGGCATCAAGACGTTCTTCTGGGGCTTCTGCGTCGTCGCAATCGTGCTCTTCCGCCCGTCCGGCGTCTGGCCGTGGCTCGCAGGACTGCTAAAGCTCGACGGGCGCGGCTCCGATGGAGGCGGACGATGAGCAATAGTGGTTCCGCTTCGCTCAAGGTCGAGGGACTGACCCGTCGTTTCAGCGGGCTGACCGCCGTCGACAACGTCTCCTTCGAGGTTCCGCCCGGCGCGATCCATGCGCTGATCGGCCCGAACGGCGCCGGCAAGACGACGACCTTCAACATGATCGCCGGGGCGCTGAAGCCGACCAGCGGCGACGTGACGCTCGACGGGCATTCGTTGGTCGGCAAACGGCCGGACGAGATCTGCCGCGCGGGCGTCGGCCGCACCTTCCAGGTGGTGCGCCCGTTCAAGGATATCACCGTCACCGACAATGTCGCCGTCGGCGCGCTTTCCTGGACGAACGACATGGCGGCGGCGCGACGCTATGCGCTCGACATGCTCGAACTGCTCGGCCTCGCCGACAAGCGCGGCGCGCTGCCGGGCAGCATCACGCTCCCCGACCGCAAATGCCTCGAAGTGGCGCGCGCGCTGGCGACGAAGCCGAAGCTCCTGCTGCTCGACGAGGTGATGGCCGGCCTGCGCCCGACCGAGACCGATCGCATGGTGGCGACCTTCCGCCGGCTGAACGAGGAGACCGGCGTGACCATCGTCCTGATCGAGCATGTCATGCGGGCGGTGATGGCGCTGTCGCACCATGTCGTGGTGCTCAATTACGGCAAGGTGATCGCGGAGGGCACGCCAGAAGAGGTGACACGCAATCCCGACGTGCTCGCCTGCTATCTCGGCGCCGAGGAGCTTTCCTGATGCTGGAAGTCGACGGCATCGACGTCTTCTATGGCGACGCGCAGGCGCTCGACGGCGTGTCGCTCACCATAGAGCCGGGCGTGATCGTCGCCATTGTCGGGGCGAACGGCGCCGGCAAGACTTCGCTCATCCGCACCATCGCCGGCATGCAGAAGCCGGCCGGAGGCCATATCCGCTTCAAGGGAACGGAGATCGCCGGCTGGCCTACCTACAAGGTCTGCGATCTCGGCATCGGCCAGGTCGCCGAGGGACGGCAGATATTCCCTTCCATGACGGTCATCGAGAACCTCGAAACCGGCGCCATGCTGCCGCGCGCCCGCGCCGGCAAGGCACGCAATCTCGACCATGTCTACCAGATGTTCCCGCGGCTGGCGGAACGCCGGACGCAGGCTGCCGGAACCCTCTCGGGCGGCGAGCAGCAGATGCTCGCCATCGGCCGCTGCCTGATGGGCAGCCCCGAGCTCATCATGTTCGACGAACCGTCGCTGGGGCTCGCGCCGGCACTGGTTCACGACGTTCTCCAGTCGATCGTCGACCTCAACCGCGAGGGCATCACCTGCGTGCTTGTCGAGCAGAACGTCGCCGTCTCGCTCAAGCTCGCCAAACACGCCTATGTGCTGGAGAACGGCCGCGTGACGCTTTCCGGCAGCGGGGATGCCCTCTTGGCCGATGATCGCGTCAGGCAGGCTTATCTGGGATTGTAGGCCGCCGGGCCCTACTCCGCCGGTGCTTCCAGCGGCAAGGACGGCTCTTCCTCCGGCTTCGCCTCCAGCGCCTTGCGGCCGCCGAAGAGCCTTACGACGAAGACGAAGAAGACCGGCACGAAAGGCACCGCGATCACGGTCGCGGTGATCATGCCGCCGAGGACGCCGGTGCCGATGGCATTCTGGCTGGCGGCGCTGGCGCCGACCGCCACCGCGAGCGGCGTGACGCCGAGCGAAAAGGCGAGCGAGGTCATGATTATCGGGCGGAAGCGGATGCGCGAGGCCTCGACGGTAGCGTCGAAGACAGACATGCCCTGCGCCCGCAGGTCCTTTGCGAATTCGATGATGAGGATCGCGTTCTTCGCCGACAGGCCGATGATGGCGATCAGGCCGACCTTGAAATAGACGTCGTTCGACATGCCGCGCAGCATCACCGCCAGCACCGCGCCGATGATGCCGAGCGGCACCACCAGCATGACCGAAAGCGGGATCGACCAGCTTTCATAAAGCGCGGCGAGCAGGAGGAAGACGAACAGCACCGTCATGCCCATCAGGAACGGCGCCTGCGATCCGGACTGGATCTCCTGCAGCGATTGGCCCGTCCATTCGTAGCCGAAGCCCTGCGGCAGGTCGGCGGCCAGCCGTTCCATCTCCTTGATCGCCTCGCCGGAGGAATGGCCGGGAGCCGCATCGCCGCTGATGCGCACGGCCGGATAGCCATTATAGGCGACGACCTGAAGCGGCCCCTTCGACCATTCGATATGGGCGAAGGCGGAGAACGGCACCATGCCGCCCGAGGCATTGCGGACGTTGAGCTTCAGGAGGTCCGCCGACTGCATGCGCTCCTTCTCGCCGGCCTGGATCATCACGCGCTGGAGGCGGCCGGCATTGGGGAAATCGTTGATATAGGCCGAACCGATATAGGCCGAGAGGGCGGCATTGATATCGCCGAATGCGACACCGAAGGCATTGGCCTTCTCGCGGTCGATGACAAGATTGATCTGAGCCGAATCGGGCAGTCCCTCGATGCGCAGCCCGGTCACGACCGAGCTCTTGGCGGCGGCGGCCATCAATTGCGTGGCGGCGGCCGAAAGCGCTGCCTGGCCGAGACCGGCACGGTCCTGCAGGCGGAAGGTGAAGCCGTTCGACGTGCCGAGGCCGGAGATCGGCGGCGGCGACAGGGCGAAGGCGACGGCATCCTTCAACTGGGAAAAGGCGGCGTTGGCGCGGTTCGCGATCGCCTGTGCGGAATCCTTGAACCCGCGCAAGCTCCAGTCCTTGAAGGTGATGAAGGCGAGTGCGGCGTTGTCGCCGGCGCCTGAGAAGGAATAGCCTTCGATCACGGTGCGGTGGTCGACCGCCGGCTCCTTGCCGAAGAAGGCTTCCACCTTCTCGACGGCGTGCTGGGTGCGGTTGCCGGCCGATTCCGGCGGCGTCTGCATGTCGACCAGCACGAAGCCCTGATCCTCGTTCGGCAGGAAGGAGGAAGGCAGGCGCACGAACAGGTAGCCGAGCCCGATGATGAGGGCGAGATAGATGATCATGAACCGCCCGGCGCGGCGAATGGTCCAGCCGACCATGGACGTATAGCCATGTGTGGTGCGGGCAAAGCCGCGATTGAACCAGCCGAAGAAGCCGCGCTTTTCGTGATGGCCTTCGGGAACCGGCTTCAGGAAGCTGGCGCATAGCGCCGGCGTCAGCGACAGCGCCATGAAGCCGGAGAACAGGATCGAGCCGACCATGGTGACGCTGAACTGCCGGTAGATGACGCCGACGGCGCCGGGGAAAAAGGCCATCGGCACGAAGACGGCGGTCAGCACCAGCCAGATGCCGATAATGGCGCCGGTGATCTGCGACATCGCCTTGCGTGTCGCCTGCTTGGGCGGCAGGCCTTCCTGCGCCATGATGCGCTCGACATTCTCCACCACCACGATGGCGTCGTCGACGAGAATGCCGATGGCGAGCACCATGGCGAACATGGTGAGCACGTTGATCGACGAGCCAGTCGCCAGAAGGATCGCGCAGGCGCCGAGTAGCGCCACGGGCACCACCAGCGCCGGGATGACGGTGTAGCGGAAACTCTGCAGGAACACGAACATGACCACGAAGACGAGCCCCATCGCCTCGAGCAGCGTGTGCAGCACCTTCTCGATCGACACGCGCACGAAGGGCGAGGTGTCGTAGGGGATCATGTACTCATAGCCGGGCGGGAAGAACTTCGCCAGCTCCGCCATCTTGGCGCGCACGGCGTTGGAGGTGGCGAGCGCGTTGCCGGTCGGCGAAAGCTGGACGCCGATGCCGGCCGCCGGCTGGCCGTCGATGCGGGTCGAGAAATTGTAGGTCTCCGCGCCGATCTCGATACGCGCCACGTCGCGCAGCCTGACGGTGGAACCGTCGGAATTAGCGCGAAGCACGATCGAGCCGAAATCCTCCGCCGTGGAAAGCTGGCCCTTGACCAGAACGGTCGCCGAAACCTGCTGGTTCACGGGATTCGGCTTGGCGCCGATGCGCCCGGCGGACACCTGCGCATTCTGCGCATTGATGGCGTTCATGACGTCGTCGACCGACAGGTTGAGGCCGAGCATCTTGTCCGGGTCCATCCAGATGCGCATGGCGCGGTTCGGCGAGAAGAGCTGCACCTGTCCGACGCCCTGGATACGCGATATCTCGCCGACGACGTTCCGGTTCAGATAGTCGCCTAGCCCGACGGCATCGGTCTTGCCGTCCGTGGACTTCAGGCCGATGAACATCAGGAAGCCGCTGCCGGACTGCGAGATCTGCACACCCTGCCGGGAGACTGCCTCCGGCAACCGAGCCTGAACGCGGTTGATGGCGTTCTGCGTATCGACGCTTGCCTGGTTAAGGTCCGTGCCGGGCACGAAGGTGACCACGATGCGCGCCAGTCCGGAGGAATCGGAAGTCGATTCGTAATAGAGCAGGTTCGGAACGCTGTTGAGCTGCTGCTCGATCAGCTGCGTCACGCTCTCGTAGATGTCCTCCGGCGGCGCGCCATTGTAATGCGTGTAGACAGTCAGGGTCGGCGGCGCGACGTTAGGATATTGCGACACCGGCAATAGCGGCAGCGAGATCGCGCCGGCGATCATGATGAAGATGGCTACGACCCAGGCGAAGATGGGCCGGTCGATGAAGAAACTGGGCATCTAGTCTCTAACCGGCGTCGGCCTTGCTCTTGGTGGCGGAAAGCGCATTGTCGGCCGGCTTCCACTCCTCCGGCTTGACGGCGGCGCCCGGACGAATCTTCTGGAAACCCTCGACGACGACCTGCTCGCCGTCCTTCAGCCCCTTGGTGATCACCATCTGCTGGCCGGTCGTGCGGCCGGCGGACACGGTGCGCAGTTCCGCGACATTGTCCTTGCCGATGACGTAGAGCTGCGCATTGCCGCTGCTGTCGTGTTGTACGGCCTGCACCGGAACCGTCAGCGCCGCCTGCTCGACCGCCTGCTCGATCAGGACGCGGACATAGAGGCCCGGCAGGAGATCGCCGTCGGGATTGGGGAACTCGGCGCGCATCGTGACCTGGCCGGTCGTCTCGTCGACGGTGGATTCGGAAAAGAGGAGCCGGCCCGGATGGGGATATTCGCTGCCGTCGTCGAACAGCAGCCTGACCGACGCCTGACCGTCGCCCGGGCTCTTCAGGAGCCCGTCCTTCAACGCCTTGCGCAGCCGCCGCATCTCGGACGAAGGCTGGGTGAAGTCGGCATAGACCGGGTCGAGCTGCCGGATGGTCGCCAGATTCTCGGAGCCGTTGCCGTTGACCAGCGCGCCCTCGGTGATCAGCGCCCGGCCGATGCGGCCGCTGATCGGCGCCTTGACGTCCGAGTATTGAAGGTCGAGCTTGGCAGCGTCGAGGCCGGCACGCGCGGCGGCGACATCGGCATCCGCCTGCGCCAGTTGGGCGGTCGCGGTTTCGAGATCCTGCACGCTCGAGATATTGCGCTGGCGAAGCTCCTTCTGCCGGTCGGCCTGCTGGCGGGCGAGGGTCTGCGTGGCAATGGCCCGCTGCAGCGTCGCCTGGGCGCTTTCCACCTGGACGCGGAAAGGAGCGGGATCGATCTGGTAGAGCACGTCGCCTTCCTTCACGAGGCTGCCCTGCTCGAAGACCCGCTTGACCACGATGCCGGTGACGCGCGGCCTGACCTCGGCGATGCGCGTCGGCGCGATGCGGCCGGGAAGGTCGCTGACGATCGGGATCGGCTCGGCCTTGACCTTGACGACACTGACCGGCGGTGGCGGCATGTTCGGAGGATTGGCCGAACTTTGCGATTCGGTACAGGCGGCGACGGCCATCAAGGCGAGGCCGACAACGGCCGCTGGCACTAGCTTTGACAGTTTCATTCGACAACCCGGTGAAGGTGGCGTCTAGGGTCCGCGATTGGCCCATCGATGCGGTAGAATTAACGCCTGAATGCCCGCCGCTTCATTCCGCGCCGACGCTACCTACAACAGACGAGCACAAAGGGGAAGCCATCCATCCGGACACGATATCGTCAGAGGCGGCCGAGGCGGCTCACCAGAAGCGCAAAGAAAGCCTCGTGATCGATATCGCGCATGACCATCGCATTCTTCCCGCGGTCAGTCACGCCCCACCAGTCCACCACCGACATGCCCATGGTGAGTTCCGAGCCCGTCTCGATCTCGACATTGCAGTTCCGCCCTGAAAAGAGGTCCGGCTGGACGAGGTAGGCGATCACGCAGGGATCGTGCAGCGGACCGCCGTCGCCTCCATATTTCTCCTTGTCGAAGCGCTCGGAGAAGCCGAGCATCTCGGCGACCGCGATGCCGGCCTTGTTGCCGAGCGCGCGGAACGCCGCCACGCGCGCCTTCGTGGCCAGTGCCTTGTGGGTGACATCGAGCGGCATCATGACGATCGGGATTCCTGCCCGGAAGACCACGTCGGCGGCATGCGGATCGACATAGATGTTGAACTCCGCGGTTGGCGTGATGTTGCCGACCTCGAAATAGGCGCCGCCCATCAGGACGATCTCGCGGATGCGCGGCGCGATCCTTGGCTCGCGGATCAGCGCCAGCGCGATGTTGGTCAGGGGCCCGAGCACGCAGAGCGTGATCGAGCCGGACTCCTCGCGCATCAGCGTCTCGACCAGGAAATCGACCGCATGCTTTTCCTGCAATTGCATCCTCGGCTCCGGCAGATCAGGGCCGTCAAGGCCCGTCTTGCCGTGGACGTGCTCGGCCGTAACCAGCGGGCGCACCAGCGGCCTGACCGCGCCGGAATAGACCTTCGTCTCCGTCTTTCCCGCCAGTTCGCAAATCTTGAGCGCGTTCTTTTCCGTCAGGCTGAGTGGAACGTTGCCCGCGACCGCCGTGATGCCCGTCACCTCCAGTTCCGGGCTCGCCAGCGCCAGCAGAATGGCCACCGCGTCGTCCTGGCCGGGGTCGGTATCGATGATGATCCTGCGCGCCCCGGCCATGCTTTTTCTCCTTCGTTTCCTGCTTGAATTCGTTCCCGGCGCGGACCATATCAGCATCAGACGGAAAAATGCCATCCGGGTTTTTCCGTTTCCACGTCGCTCTTCGAGGACAGGAAAATGACCAGAATGACGCCTTTCTCGAGCCCGCTGATGCTGGGGTTCGACACGATGGAAAAGACGCTCGAGCGTCTGGCAAAATCGGGCGACGGCTATCCGCCCTACAACATCGAGAAATTGCGCGACGCCGATTCCGAAGCCGTGCGGCTGAGGATCACGCTTGCCGTTGCCGGCTTCAAGGAAAGCGACCTCGATGTGACGACGGAAGAGAACCAGCTCGTAATCCGCGGCAGGCAGGAAGAGGACGGCGAACATGAATATCTGCACCGGGGCATCGCGGCGCGCCAGTTCGTCCGGGCTTTCGTGCTGGCCGAGGGGATGCGGGTCGTATCGGCGGAACTCAAACACGGGCTCCTGGCGATCGATCTCGACCGGCCCGAACCGCAGCGGCTGGTACGGAAAATCAACATTTCGGTGAAAGACTGATCTTCACCGATGGCTCTATGCGGGCCGGTCCATGGATGGACGGTTCGCGGAAGGAGGCTGACATGAACGAGAACATGGAAAAGAACGCCCTGACCGAAACGCAGTTCGCCCATCTCGGCGAAGGCGTCATCGCCTATATGCGCGAAATCGGCGCGGAAGAATTGATGGGGAGCTTCCCCGGCATCCCGAACCTCAAGCCGGGAACCAGATTGTGGGCGCTGTTCGCCGCGAACGGACAGCCGATCCTGCTGACGGATGCACGCGCCGGAGCTCTGGCGGGCGCGCTGGAAAACGACCTTACGCCGGTGAGCCTGCACTGAAGCAGGGGTAATCATCAAGGATCATGACGAACGGGCGGCCAATGGCCGCCCGTTTCGCATCAACTATCCGGGATTTCAGGCCGCGTGGGAAGCCGGTGTCTGCGAAAGGAAGGCGTGGATGGCGGCGGCGTCGGAAGTGCCGCGGATCTTGGCGACCGTATCCGTATCGCGCAGCACGCGCGCAATACGCGAAAGCGCCTTGAGGTGATCGGCGCCCGCACCTTCGGGCGCGAGCAGCAGGAAGATAAGATCGACCGGCTGATCGTCGAGCGAATCGAAATCGACCGGCTGCTCCATCCGGGCGAAGACGCCGGTGATACGGCGCACGCCGGGAATCTTGCCGTGCGGGATGGCGATGCCGTTGCCGACACCGGTCGAGCCGAGCTTTTCGCGCCTCAGAACCGTGTCGAATATCTCGCGCTCGGGCAGGCCGGTTATCCGCGCCGCCTTTTCCGCCAGAAGCTGCAGGGCCTGCTTCTTGGAGTTCGCCTTCAAGGCCGGCATGATCGCCGAAACCTCGATCAGATCGCTGAGATCCATTTATCCGCGCCCCTTATGTGGACTTCATTTTTCCGCCCCGCGGGACATTCGCCGCGGGACGCGCGAGATTTCTTCTATCCGTTGCCGTTGCCGGGGCTGCCGGCCGGATCGATCCAGCCGATATTCCCGTCCGCCCTGCGGTAAACGATATTGACCTGACCGCTGCCGGCCTGTCGGAACACGAATACAGGCTCGTCGCGGGCATCGAGTTCGATAACGGCGGAAGCGACCGTCATCGAACGTAGCGCGACCGTCGATTCGGCCACGACTGCCGGCGCGTAGTCGTCCGGAATCTCCGAATCGTCATCCGCCAGCGGCTCGACGACACGGTAGGCGGCCGTCGTATCGGCCTCCGAGGCGGTCGCCTTGTGCGATTTCAGCCGCCGCTTGTAGCGCCGCAGCCGCTTCTCGATGCGCTCGGCCGCGACATCGAAGGCGGAAGTCGGCTCCTGTGCCTCGCCGGCTGCCTGAAGCGCGATGCCGGTGTCGAGATGGATCATGCAATCGGCGGAAAAGCGCGAGCCCGATTTCTCGACCGTTACCCGGCCCGAATAGCTGCCGTCGAAATATTTATCGACCGCCTCCCCGATGCGGCCCTCGATACGCGTCCGGAACGCATCACCGATATCCATTTGCTTGCCAGATATGCGCAGGTTCATCGGAAGTCCGACCTTTCGTTTTGATGCTCGACAGACCCCAGTCGAGTTTATACCGATGGCCCGTGCGCACAAGGTTGGGCCATCATCTCCACGATTTCACGGCAGCATAGGCGGCATCGCGCGGAAACGCACTTCAAGTTTTTGATTTCAAACATGATTTTTTCAACAAACGCTCACGTTCGTCGGGCTGGCACAAGCCCGGCGGTTCCGTAGCCGGAATGGCGCGGAATCCGTGCCGCAGCCTGCCCCTCGAGCAAGGCCTGCGGCGTCGCCCCCGCCTCATGCGGGCGGCCTAGTAGTGGGATTGTACGGGCATGTCAACCGAAGGTGGCCGCTTTCCCGCGGGCGTGAGGGGCGCGTCAGCCGAGCGCGGCGAGCGCCTTCTTCTCGCGGCGGCGCTCGACGGAAGAGGGAATATTCATTCCTTCCCGATACTTGGCGACCGTCCTTCGGGCGATATCGACGCCGCTTTCCCTGAGCTTATCCACAATCGAATCGTCGGAGAGCACATCGGCCGGTTCCTCCTGTTCGATGAGTTGCCGGATGCGATCGCGGACCGCTTCCGACGAATGCGCGTCGGCCGCGCCCGCCCCGGCAATGGCCGGCGTGAAGAAATAGCGCAATTCGAAGACGCCGCGCGGGGTCAGCATGTATTTGTTGGCCGCCACGCGGCTGACCGTCGATTCATGCATGCCGATCGCTTCGGCGATGCCTTTCATGTTGAGCGGCCGCAGATGGCGCACGCCGTGGACAAGGAAGGCGTCCTGCTGTCGGACGATCTCGGAGGCAACCTTGAGGATCGTGCGGGCACGCTGATCGAGGCTGCGTTTCAGCCAGGTCGCGCTTTGCAGGCATTCCGTCAGGAATTCCTTCTCGGCCGCATCCTTCGTCGCCGAACTGACCCGCGCGTAATAGGCGTTGTCGACCAGTACGCGCGGCAGCGTATCGGGGTTGAGTTCCACCTGCCAGCTTCCGTCCGGCGCCGGGCGGACAAGAACGTCCGGCACGATCACGTCGGCGGTGCCGCCGGCGAAAGCCATGCCCGGCTTCGGATCGAGCGCACGGATCTCGGCCAGCATGTCCAGCAGATCCTCCTGGCCGACGCCGCACAGCCGCGTCAGCGCTTGAAAATCGCGGCGCGACAGGAGTTCCAGATTGTGGAGGAGCGCTTCCATCGCCGGATCGAGCCGGTCGCGTGCGCGAAGCTGGAGCGCCAGGCATTCGGAGAGATCGCGCGCGAAGATGCCGGGCGGGTCGAAAGTCTGGCACTCGGAAAGCGCCGCTGCGACGACATCCCAGCCGATGCCCAGCCTTTCGGCGATCTCTCCGGGGTCGGTGCGCAGATAACCCGCATCGTCCAGCCCGTCGGCCAATTCGACGGCGACGGCACGTTGCAGCGGATCGGCGAAGGCAAATGCGATCTGCTCGCGCACATGGTCACGCAGCGTCACCGGAGCGGCCGCCACCTCCTCCAGGTTGAAGCCGTCGCTCTCGAGCGCACGGCCGCCTCCGTCATGGGCCGATTTCCACTGCGCCGCCAGATCGGGACCGATGGGATCGCGCATGCCGGGATCGTCGGGAAAGACGTTTTCCATCGACGTATCGAGCCGATCCGACATGGAAGCCGCGCTCCATTCGGGCTCAGGCTCGCCCTCAATCCTATCTTCGGCCACCTCGGGACCCGCCGGCACATCATCGTCGGCACCGCGTTCGATCAGCGGATTGCGCTCGATCTCATCGTCGATGAAAAGCTCCAGATCGGCATGGCTCAACTGCAGCAGTCGGATCGACTGCATGAGTTGCGGCGTCATCACCAGCGATTGCGACTGCTTAAGCTGCAGCCTGGCCGAAAGCCCCATGGTCGCCTTGTCCGAGCATCCCGTGCCCTGCCGAACGGCCGTCCGGCAGATTTATTTTCCTGCCGGGAAGGAAACTGGCCCGGCTCTTGCTTGTCAAGGCGAGGTTTAGCAGGCAGGCGTTACCGGAGCGTCAACCCGCGGGGGCCGGGCGGTTGCGCCAGAGAGGATCGAGGTCAGTCCGAAAGCGCGGCGGTCGCGCGGATCGCCCAGCCTTCGATCGGCAATTCCTTGCCGGAAGCAACGACGCAGACCCGGTCGAGATGGACAGGATTGCCGAGCAGCAGGTTCTCGACTTCCACTACCGCATCGCGCTTTTCCAGCGTCTCTGCGACATCGTAGGCGAGCGAAATATGCGGCATGAACTCCGCTATGTCGCCGGGCAGGATCTTTTCGATCGCGCGGCGTTTCAATTCGAGAAGAGGTCCCTCGGCGATGAAGCGTGCGTAGAAGGAACGGAAAAAGAGGGCGCTGACGCCGATCGCGGCCACCGGCGCGGCAAACGGACCGATCCCCGCCGCAACATCCTCGACCAGAGGCGCGAGATCGCCGACGCTTCTTTCCATATCCTCGACGAGCGTCAAATGCGGCTGGAAGCGGGGCGTACCGAAGCGGCGGGCCAGATCGTCCACGATGCGCGTCAGCATCGCAGCGTCGTCCGCGGTCGGCATCAGCCATATGGAATGCACGCCTGGAGCCATCGTCACCTGCTGTCGTCTATCGGCCGATATTGGCAAGAACGTCGGCGCGCAGGAAACGCTCCACCACAAACATGAAGGCAATCGAGGGCACAAGCAGGATCAGCGCCGTGATGGAGGCAATCTGGTAGTTGCCGCCAGCCGCCGACGTATAGAGGAGGAGCGGCAGCGTCGTGACATCCGGCGCGCCGACGAAGAACGTGCCCGTGAACTCGTCGAGCGATTCGAGGAAGACGAAGATGGCGCTCGCCATCAGGCCCGGGGCGGCCAAGGGCAGCATCACGTCGCGGAAGGCGCGCCACGCGCTGGCGCCGGAGGAGCGCGCCGCCTCTTCCAGTTCCGGCTCGATGGCGCCGAAGGCAGCCGTGGCGATCCAGACGGCATAGACGAGCCCGTGCGTGGTATGCACCAGGACGACGCCGAGCACCGTGCCGTTGAGGCCGATCTGGTAGAAGAGCCGGGCTATGTTGACGTAGATCGGCAGGTTCGGAAAAGCGTTGGGTACGAGCAACGCCAGCAGGATAAGGCTGCGGAAGGGAAGTTTCAGCCTGGCCAGCGCATAGCCGGCAGGGATTGCCAGAAGGAGCGACAGGAACACGGTCAGGCAGGCGACGAGCGCGCTGGTGCCAAGCGAGGCCATGGCGTTGCCGCGCGGCGAGAACACACGCCCCCAATAGGAAAATCCGTATTCGAGCGGCAGCGCATGCGGGAAATACCACTTCTCCGTCACCGTCCAGAGCAGCAGGTTGACGAGCGGCCCGAAGATGATGAAGGCGAGCAGGCCGAACAGGATCGCACGCGGGATCCAGTACCAGTCGATACGGCTACCGGGCGCGGCTATCTCAGCGACAGCGCTCATCGCGCGTTCTCCCGCATGGTCTGGCGCAGATAGATCCACGCGACGGCGGCGGTCAGCGCGAGGGAAATGAGGCCAAGCGCATTCGCCACGCCGTAATCGCCATAGGCGTTGATGCGGAAGGCCATGTCGACGGTAATCACAGTCGGCGATTGCGAGGCGATCATCAACGGCACGGAGAGCACCGACATCATGGTGACGACGGACAGGGTCAACCCAACCATCAAGGTCGGTGCGGCCTGCGGCAGCACGATCTCGAGCAGGATGCGCAGGCGCGAGGCACCGAGATTGCGTGCCGCCTCTATGGTTCCCCGGTCGATGGAGGCCATCGCGCCGGCAAGCAGAAGCGTGACGAAAGGAGTCTGCTTCCAGACGAACGCGATAACGATGCCGCGCCAGTCGAGGAAGCCGATCGTGTGCAGCGGCGTGATCAGGCCGCTGGCGACGAAGATGTTGTTCATCAGCCCGTTCTTGGCGAGGAATGTGCGCAGGATCTGTCCGACCACGATGAAGGGTATGAAAAGCGGCCAGCGATAGAGCCAGCGCAGGATGGCAACCGCGACGGGGCTGGTGCCGAGCGTCAGATAGCCCGCGATCGCCACCGAAAAGGCCGCGGTCAAGAGCGCCGACAGCGCCACGATGACGATCGTGAAGAGGATGTCGGTGCTGTAGAGCTGATAGGTCTTGAAGAAATTGCCGAAGCTGAAGCCGCCATCGGGATCCTGAAAGGCACCGGTCACCGCACCTGTGAGCGGCACGAGGAACAGGAATACGATGATCGCGAGGGCCGGCGAAACGAGCAGCAGGCCGGGCAAATAGCGGCGCATGGGCTATCCATTGAGAGTGCCGCCCGGGACGACCCCGGGCGGCCGGTTCAGGAAGATCAGTTCGCCACCTGCTTTTCGTAAGCTTCGAGGATGCCGTCGAAATAGGGCTTGATCGGGAAGGGCTTGCCGTAATCGGCCAGTTCCTTCGGCGAGATATCTGTGAAAAGCTTGTTCCAGGTGGCCTCGTCGAGCTTCGGCTTGACGTGGTCGGCGTCGATGCCCGGATACCAGTTGAACTTCTTCACGATGCCGTTTGCCTGCACATCGGGGCTGGTGGCGAGCGCGATGAATTTTTCGGCAAGCTTGGCGTGTTCGGCCTTGGCCGGGATCACGTAGTGCATGGGCTGGCCGGGCATGCCGGGCGAAGGCAGGATCAGCTTCAGGTCGGGCGGAAGCTGGCCGCTTGCCTGCCAGGTGTAGAACATATCGACCCAGACCGGGCCCATGGCGATCTCGCCGCGCGCCAGCATGTCGAGCGTGCCGGCATTGCCGGGCGTGAAGGTGACGTTCTGGTTGAAGTCCTTGAGCGAGGCCAGCGCCTTCGACCAGTCGGCCTTCTCGTCCTGCTTGAAGGGGCCCTGCTCGAGCGTCTTGGCGTCGCCGGCATTGGCATAGACCCAGCCGACCACGAAGGCGACGCCGGACATGCCGCCCTTGATGCCGTTATAACCGAACTGCTTCGGGTTCTCCTTCACCCATTTCGCCAGTTCCTCGTAGCTCTTCGGCGGGTTCGGCACGAGGGCGGGGTTGTAGGCGATCGCCGTCTGGCTGTTGAACATGGGCATGACATAGCCCTTGACGTCGGTGCCGAGCGCCATGTCGGCATTGGCACGCGTCACCATCGAACCGGTGTCGATGTCCTTGCGGTATTGCTTGAGGAGGCCGTCCTTGACGAGATCGCCGGCGGCCTTTTCGTGGACGACGGCGACATCGACGTCCCAGCTCGCCTTGTTCGCCTGTTTCTGCGCTTCCAGCCGCTCGATGATCTTCTGCGAGCCGGCATCGCCCGGTCCGGTACCCACGGCCTTCACCGTATCGCCCGGATTCTGCTTTTCGAAGATCGGCGCGAGATAATTGTTGACGTAATCGACCATGTTCTGGTCGCCGGCCGTGATGACGGTCAGTTCCGTCGCCATCGCCCCGGACGCCGCAAGCGCGGTCGTCGCAAACGCCGCCGCGAGCGCGGCGCCACAGATCAACTTCCTCATAATGTTCTCCCACATTCCAGATGTTGCGTGACGCATGGCGTCACGATGCAAAAGGTTCAGCGAAGCTCCTCCTCACCCTTTTTGCAATCGATTGCATCGAAGAGGAACAACGCCCCGGCCGGCACTTTCACCGACACGGCCTCCCCGCTAGCAAAGGCATGTGACGCGTCGACGACGATCGACGCTTCCCCGATCTTCACGACATGGCGCCAGACGCCGCCCGGATAGCTCGCCTGCACGACGACGCCGTCGAGCACGAGCGCATCTTCCGTCGCCTGATCCTTCGGGAAATGATCCGCCGCGTGAAGTTTGGCCGCTTCCGAGCGGAAGCGAGCCTCCACAACACGGCCGCCGAGCCGCCGTCCCTTGGCGGGAACGGAGGCGGCGCGGTTCACGGGACCGGCTGCGATCCTCAGGCGCTCGCCACCTGCCTCGACCAGGAGCGGCACGACGTTCTCGGCGCCCATGAAGGCGGCGACGAAGGACGAGGAGGGCTGGTTGTAGACTTCCTGCGGCGTGCCAACCTGCGCGATACGGCCGGCATTGAGGATGACGATGCGGTCGGCCATCACCATCGCCTCCTCGCGGTCGTGCGTCACATGGATGGCGGTGATGCCGAGCCTTTTCTGCAGCGCGCTGATCTCGTGGCGCACCGTCAGGCGGATGCGGGCGTCGAGGTTGGAAAGCGGCTCGTCGAGCAGCAGGATATCCGGACTGATGGCAAGCGCACGGCCGAGCGCCACGCGCTGGCGCTGGCCGCCGGAAAGCGCCGCCGGCTTGCGCTCGCCGAGGCCGTCGAGGCCGAGCAGCGCCTCTATCTCGGCAACGCGGGCGGCGATCTCCTGGCGCGGCTTGCCGCGCAATTTGAGGCCGTAGCCTATGTTGCGCGCGACCGTCATGTGCGGCCACAGCGCATAGGACTGGAAGACCAGCGCCATCCCGCGCTTGTCCGGCGGCTGGCGGGTCACGTCGCGGCCGCCGACGCGGATCGAGCCGGAAGTCGGCATCATGAAGCCTGCAATGGTGCGCAGAAGCGTGGTCTTGCCGCAGCCCGACGAGCCGAGCAGCGCCACGAACTCGCCGCGTCCGACGCCGAGGCTCAGATCGGAAAGCACCTTCGTGCTGCCATACTGGACGCTGGCCCGATCGACTTCGAGGAAGGGTGCAGCCTCCGACCCGGCCGTGCCTGCTCCCATCGAGCGTTGATCCGCCGCGATCGACGAATATGCGTTCATGATCGTGTCCCGTGACGTGAAATCGCCGAACCCTCCTTGCCGGCACTTTGCAACGCTTTTTTGACTTTTCGCCCGAGCCGACCTCTCATGGTCAGGTTCGCGAGCCGCGATTGCACACCTGTGCAAGACTGATGCACTTTCCCGCGCCTGTCAATCGTCCCGACGACCGGACGCGGGACAATCCGGCACGTATTCATGATCTTGTCCGTTCCACCGCAGCAGTGCAAGATGGCGCCCCTTGATGAAATCCCGTCACCTTGCTTCGGCCCATGGATCAACCCAAGACCCGCAAAGCTTTCGCCAGCGCCAAACAAGTGGCGGAACTCGCCGGCGTCTCGCGCTCGGCCGTCTCGCGCACGTTCACGCCAGGCGCGAGCGTCTCGGAAGAAACGCGCCGGCGCGTCATCCAGGCCTCGGAGAAGCTCGGCTATCACGTCAACCATCTGGCACGCGGCCTGTTGCGCAAATCGACAGGCATCGTCTGCCTCGTCGTGGCCGACAGCGACACGCCCTATATTTCGCGCATGGTGCGCACGCTCGCCCGGCATCTGCAGGAAGCCGGCAAGGTCGCGATGGTGATCGACACGACGGGGCCGAGCGAGAATGTCGAACATGCGCTGAGGCAGACGCTCAACTACCGCGCCGACGCGACCGTGGTGCTGTCGGGCACGCCGGCGCAATCGATCATCCGCACCTGCCTCGACAACGGCCAGCGCCTGATCCTCATCAACCGCG
>JBDZVC010000443.1:0-3464 GCA_040255475.1 Phyllobacteriaceae bacterium
AGGTGCTGGAGCCGGATGCGCTGGTGCAGCTTTGCATGGGCGTGCCCTGGGGTGCCCCGGACGACCTCAACACCTTCATGGCGATGGTCAACAACGTGCCGAAGGAATGGACCTTCTCTGCATTCTCGCTCGGCCGCAACCAGATGGCCTATGTTGCGGCGGCAGTGCTGGCCGGCGGCAATGTGCGCGTCGGGCTGGAGGACAATCTGTGGCTCGACAAGGGCGTGCTTGCCACCAATGCGCAGCTTGTCGAACGTGCCGTGACGATCATCGAGAATCTCGGTGCGCGGGTCATCGGGCCGGAAGAAGTGCGCAAGAAACTCGGGCTCACCAAGCGTGCGCCGCTGGCGAAGGCTGCGTAGGGAGCGGAACATGAAGATCAGCAAGTCAGCCTGTATCGGCGGCGGCGTCATCGGCGCTGGATGGGTGGCGCGGCTCGTACTGAACGGCGTCGATGTCTCGATCTTCGATCCTGATCCCGAAGCATCGCGCAAGGTAGGCGAGGTGATGAAGAACGCCCGCCGTGCCTATAAGGCGATGGCGACCGGCGGTCTGCCGAAAGAAGGCAGGATCACCTATGCGAAGTCGATCGCGGAGGCGGTCAAGGGCGCCGATTTCATCCAGGAAAGCGTGCCGGAACGACTTGACCTGAAGCACAAGGTGCTCGCCGAGATCGACCTCCACGCCGCGCCCGACGCGATTGTCGGATCGTCCACCTCTGGCATCCTGCCGTCCGACATGCAGACGGCGATGAAGCGTGGCGACCGGCTCGTCGTCGCGCATCCCTATAATCCAGTCTATCTCCTGCCGCTGGTCGAGATTGTCGGCGGTAAGGCCACCTCGAAGGCCGCGATCGAGAAGGCGAAGGCGCTCTATGCCTCGATCGGCATGAAGCCTGTCGTCATCCGCAAGGAGATCGAGGCGTTCGTTGGCGATCGCCTGCTCGAGGCCGCGTGGCGCGAATCGCTGTGGCTCATCAAGGACGGCATCTGCACCGTCGAGGAACTCGACGACATCATGCGCTATTCCTTCGGCTTGCGCTGGGCGCAGATGGGCATGTTTCAGGTCTATCGCGTCGCCGGCGGCGAGGCCGGCATGCGCCATTTCATGGCGCAGTTCGGGCCGTGCCTGACATGGCCGTGGACGAAGCTGATGGACGTGCCGGAATTCAACGACGAACTGGTCGATCTGATCGCGACGCAGTCCGACGACCAGTCCGGCCAATGGTCGATCCGTGAGTTGGAAAAGATCCGCGACGAGAACCTCGTCGCCATCATGGAAGCGCTGTCCAGGACCAACAAGGGCAAGGGCTGGGGGGCCGGTGAACTGCATCGTGACTATGTGAAGAAACTCGGCAAGATGGCTGCAATGAAGCCTCTCTCGAAAGCTGCGGTGAAAGCCAAGGCTGAGAAGCCGAGGAAGAAAAAGAAGGGTTGAGCTGGGTGCACTCATGAATTTCGGCCTCACCGAAGAGCAGCAGCTTATCGTCGACACGACGCGTGCTTTTGTCGAGAGCGAGCTTTATCCGTATGAGGCCGAGGTCGAGCGGACCGGACATCTCAGGCCCGAACTCATCAGGGAGTTGCAGGTGAAGGCGATCGCCGCCGGGCTCTATGCCGCCAACATGCCGGCGGAGGTCGGCGGGGCCGGGCTCGATACGCTGACATGGCTGCTGTACGAGAAAGAACTCGGCCGCGCCAATTATGCGCTCCACTGGACCTGTGTCGCCCGGCCATCGAACATCCTGCTTGCCGGCACCGACGAGCAGAAGGAAAAATACCTCTATCCCTGTATCCGCGGTGAGAAATGGGACTGCCTCGCCATGACCGAGCCCGGTGCCGGCTCCGACCTGCGCGGCATGAAGGCGACGGCTATACAGGACGGAGGGGACTGGGTACTGAACGGCACCAAGCATTTCATCAGCCACGCCGACCTGGCCGATTTCGCCATCGTCTTCATGGCGTCGGGCGAAGAGGAAAGTGCGCGCGGGAAGCGCAAGAAGATTACCGCGTTCTTCGTGGACAAGGGCACGCCGGGCTTCACGGTGCGCGAAGGCTATCGCAACGTCTCGCATCGCGGCTACACCAACTCGATCCTCGAATTCGACGATTGCAGGCTGCCGACAGAACAGGTGCTAGGCGAAGTGCATCACGGCTTCGAAGTCGCCAATTCGTGGTTGGGAGCCACTCGGCTTCAGGTTGCGGCGACCTGCCTCGGGCGGGCGGAGCGCGCGCTCGGTCACGCGCTCGGCTACGCCGCCGAGCGCCAGCAGTTCGGCCAGACCATCGGCAAGTTCCAGGGTGTCTCCTTCAAGCTTGCCGATATGGCGACGGAGTTGAAGGCGGCCGAACTGATGGTGCTGGAGGCCGGCTGGAAATACGATGCCGGCACGGTGACGGATCAGGACATGGCGATGGCGAAGCTGAAGGCGACGGAAATGCTCGCCTTCGTCGCCGACGAGGCCATCCAGATCCATGGCGGCATGGGCCTGATGGACGACCTGCCGCTGGAACGCATCTGGCGCGACGCCCGCGTCGAGCGCATCTGGGAAGGAACCAGTGAAATCCAGCGGCACATCATCAGCCGCGCGCTTCTGAGGGCGGTCGGAGGATGAGCGGTCGCCTCGATCGCGTGTTGCGCCCGAAATCCATCGCCGTCATCGGCGGTGGGGCGTTCGCGACCAATGTCGTCGAGCAATGCGTGAAGATGGGATACGCCGGCGATCTGTGGCCGGTGCACCCGACAAAGGAAACGGTCGCGGGCGTCACGGCCTATCGTTCGGTCGAAGAATTGCCCGGTGCGCCGGATGCTGCCTTCATCGGTGTTAACCGCCGTCTTACCTTGGAGATAGTCAGGTCGTTACGGAAGCGGAACGCTGGTGGAGCCGTCTGTTTCGCCGCAGGCTTTCTGGAAACGAAAGGTGACGATGCCGAAGGTCCGGCCCTGCAGGCAGCTTTGGTCGAGGCAGCCGGCGAGATGCCGATCATCGGGCCGAATTGCTATGGGCTGATCAACTATGCCGACGGCGCGCTTTTGTGGCCCGACCAGCATGGCGGCCGCCGGCTGGCGCCCGGCCAGCGCGGCGTGGCGATCATCACGCAATCCTCCAATATCGCGTGCAACCTCACCATGCAGAAGCGCGGCCTGCCGGTCGCATATCTGATGACGGCCGGCAACCAGGCGCAGACAGGCCTGTCGGAAATGGCGCTCGGGCTTATCGAGGATGATCGGGTCTCGGCCCTCGGGCTGCACATCGAAGGCTTCGATACCGTTTCCGGTTTCGAGAGGCTGGCCGCGCGGGCGCGCGAGTTGAAGAAGCCGATCGTCGCCATGAAGGCCGGCCGCTCCGAACAGGCGCGTGCGGCGACCATCTCGCACACCGCTTCTCTTGCCGGGTCCGACGCCGCTTCCGACGCGTTCCTGAAGCGGCTCGGCATCGCGCGGGTCGATACGATCCCGTCCTT
>JBDZVC010000444.1:0-3460 GCA_040255475.1 Phyllobacteriaceae bacterium
GCAAACGGAGCCGCGGCCGATAGCGAGAACCAGCAGCCACGGCAGATCCTCGGGACAAGCCCAAGGATGACGAGTTGAAAGGGTCGCGGCTCTAAAAAGCCGTTCACACCGGCTCCACGACGGTGCCGATGCGGCGAAAGACGAACGGCACATCCGCCGGCGCGCCCTCGGCGGCACGGCGCGCTTCGTCGATCAGGGCGGCCATGCGGGCGTGGATCGGAGACTTCACGCAGGCCGGATCGGTCGCCGCCGCATCGCCGGCGATCGCCATCGCCTGGCAGCGGCAGCCGCCCCAGTCGATCTCGCGTCGTTCGCAGCTTCGGCAGGGCTCCTGCATCCAGTCGGTGCCGCGGAAGGCATTGAAAGCCGGCGAATCGTTCCAGATTTCGGCAAGCGTGCGATCGCCGAACCGCTCGAAGGTGAGTGACGGAATGGTCCGCGCCGCGTGGCAGGGCAGCACGGCGCCGTCCGGCGCCACCATGAAGGCGTCGCGCGCCCAACCGCCCATGCAGGGCTTCGGATAGGTGGCGAAATAATCCGGCGTGACGAAATCGATGTTCATGATGCCGGTCAGCCGTTCGCGCGCTGCCTCGACGATTTCGGCCTGCCGGTCGACGGTTTGGCGGTCCGGCATCAATGCGTCGCGGTTGGTCAGCGCCCAGCCGGCATATTGCACATTGGCGATCTCCAGCCGCTCCGCGCCGAACGACAGGGCAAGCTCGATGAATTCCGGCACTTCCTCGATATTGTGGCGGTGGATCGGTGCGTTGATGGTGAGCGGCAGGCCGGCTGCCCGCGCGCGGTGCGCCGTTTCCAACTTCTTTTCGTGGCTGCCGCGGTGGTTGCCAATCCGGTCAGTGGTTTCCGCCCGCGCGCCCTGAAAACTCAGTTGGAGATGATCAAGCCCGGCTTCGGCGAAGGCCTCGATGCGGCCTTCCGCGATGCCGACGCCGGCAGTGATCAGGTTGGTGTAGACGCCGCGCGCAGCAAGGCCTGCGATCAATTGTTCGAGGTCGCGCCGCAAGGTCGGCTCACCGCCCGAAAGATGCACCTGCAACACGCCTAGATCGGCGGCCTGATCGAACAGGTCGAGCCATGTCCGCGTCTCGAGTTCCCGATTGGCTTTCAGCAGTTCGACCGGATTAGAGCAATAAGGGCATTGCAGCGGGCAGCGGTGGGTGATTTCCGCCAGCATGCCGATCGGGGGCAGGGACGCGCTCATAGCCGCACCAGAAGCTTGTCCGACCATTCCTGCAAGAAGTCGGTGACGTCGGCTTTCACGTCTTCCTCGGGAGCATCGTATTCGGAAGCGAGGTCGGCGACGATAGCCCCGACTGTCGAACGCCCGTCGCAGCGGCGCAATATGTCGAGGCTGATCTCGTTCGGCCAGAATACTTTTTCCGGCGCAAGCACCGCGTGATCCTGCCGCACTGGATCGAATTGGATACGCACGTGTCTTGGCAAGAACGGTCGCGAATCTGCTGAAACTATTGTCCTTTCAAGTATGGCCATCACGCCACCTCCGGCCTGAAGGCACCGGGCGGGATGTTGCCCGCCTCGCCATAGGCATGCTGAAGAGCGTCAAGCATGGCCCAGAGGATATCACATTTGAACACCAGCGCGTCGATCACCTCCTGCTGGCGCTCGGCCGTGTCGGCATGTTTCAGCACATAGGCGAGCGCGAAATCGGAATCGCGCGAAGCCTGTTCCGGTCGCCGCGTGAAATAGGCCAGCGTATCCTCGGTGACGTAGTCGTACCTAGCGAGCATGGCGGGCACGCGCTCACCGATGATGACGGGCGAAAACAGCTCGGTCAGCGAGGAGGCAACCGCTTCGAGCAGTGATCGATTGGTGCAGAAGGAGAGATATGCGCCGACAGCGAAGCGCGTCGCGGGAAGGGCCAGCCGCTCGCTCTTCACCGCTTTGGAATCGAGGCCGAGCGAGGTTGCAAGATGCAGCCAGCGCGCGATGCCGCCGCTCCAGCCATCCTCGCCGTCATGGTCTTCGATGCGCTTGCGCCATTCGGCACGGAAGGCAGGGTCCTCGGCACGGGAGAGGATCGTGGCGTCCTTGCGCGGGATGACCGCCTGGTAGCAATAGCGGTTCAGCGCCCAGGCCTGTAGCTCACCCTTCGACAGATCACCGCTGGTCATCCTGTGATGGTAGGGGTGGCGGTTATGATAGCGCTCTGCGCCTACCTCCCGCAGCACCGCCTCCAGTTCTCGGGCGGAAAGTCCGTTGCGGGCCGCGTCATGGAAGTCGCTCACAATTCTATCTCCATGCCGTCGCGGCCGATCTCCCAGCCGGCCGCCCGAACCGTCGCATGTTCGGGCGAGCTTTCGTCAAGCACCGGGTTGGTATTGTTGATATGGACGAAGATGCGGCGCCTGATCGCAAGATCGGCCAGCCCGGCAATGGCGCCATTCTCGCCGGACATCGATATATGGCCCATGCGCGCGCCTGTCTTCTGGCCGACGCCGGCCGAGACCATTTCGTCGTCGGTATAGAGCGTGCCGTCGAACAGCAGACAGGCTGCGTCGGCAATGCGGGCCTTCAACGAAGCGTCGATGCGGGCACAACCGGGGATATAGAACGCTGCTGAGGGGCCATTGCCGTTGGTGATGCGCACGCCGACCGTATCGCCCTTGTCGGAACTGAAATCGGCTTTCGGATCACTGGTGTCTTCCAGATAGAGCGCCACCTTGCCCGGCACAGCGAAACCCTGGATTACGATGCCGGTCTTGCCGCCGTCTGCATCGAGGATCGCCGTTTCCTGATCGGGCGGCAACATACGCCGGGGCACGATCGACGGATCGAGCACATTGAAGATGGGATTCGCCTCCAGCACCTGCAGGACCTCATCCGTTGCATAGACGGCGAAAGGCTGCCGCTCGCGCAGGCTGAGCAGGCCGGCTACATGGTCGACATCGGCATTTGTCAGCACGACGGCCCTGATTGGCGTCGAGCGCAAAGGCCCGTTTGAGGCCGGTTGCAATTCGGGAGTCGCGGCGATCTGTTGACGAATATCGGGCGAGGCGTTGAAAAGCACCCATCCGTTTCCGTCGGCCGATGCAGCAAGGCCCGATTGCGTCCGCGGCTCGATGCCAGACGCTCCGGCACGGGCACTCCGGCTCAGCCGATAATTGCAGTTCCATTGCGGAAAACCACCGCCAGCCGCCGATCCGATGATCTTCAAGCGCATCGCAACGTCCGTTTGGCGGAGCAGGTTTCAGCTGGCGTGAGCCACATAAAAACACACTCCCGCCGCTGTCGCCGGCGGCTAAAGCTCATCACAATCTTGTGCAGCAGCACGGTGCGTGTCCCTGTCGCCAGGGGCACGCACCGCCGCGGCCTACCTCTTGGGAGTAATCTCGGCAGGCAGATACCGCGTGATTTCGAAACCGGCAGCGACCTGGCACATGGCCGGCTTCTTCCAGCTTTTCTTCATTTCTCTTCTCCT
>JBDZVC010000445.1:0-3459 GCA_040255475.1 Phyllobacteriaceae bacterium
ATCCAGTGATCTGGATTCTTACCGAGTGGTTGGAGCCACTTTGTTTGACGCCTCCCTGTTAAACTCCTGAGAGCCGCTCATCCGCGGCTCTTTTTTTGCGCTCTTTCGGGCGCGCCTCGTTTTCGGCTCGACGGGGATATTAACCCTTTGTTAAACATGGTCTTGCGCTGGCGTCTTCCCGGCAGCATGCTGAGAGGACGGAATCGGACGGCCTTTTTGTACCGCCGATGCCGGCGAGAGGAATCAGGCGAAGGACGGCATGAAATGGGCGAACCTGAAAAGGAAGGCGCCAAAACGATCAATCTCGCCGAGCGACGTGTGTTCTCGCAGCGCTTCAAGCCGCTCTATGACGAGGGCATGGGCCTCGTCGAGCGCGCCGCCGAATATCTCGACAGGGAAGGCCGTGCGGAAGCGAAGAAGATGTCGCGCGTTGCCGCCACGCTCTATGCCGCCGAATCGATGCGCCTCACTACACGGCTGATGCAGGTCGCTTCCTGGCTTCTGCTGCAGCGCGCCGCCAATTCCGGCGAGATGACCCGCGAGCAGGTTGCCGCCGAAAAGGCGAAGGTGAGGCTCGATACCGCTTCGGCGCATGAGACCGCGCCGGGCTGGCCGGAACTGCCGGCCGCCTTCAAGGAGATCGTCGCTCGCTCACTCACCCTCCAGGGGGTCGTGCGGCGCATGGACGACGAGATCTATGGCGGCGAGCCGGAAGCCGATCGGCGCCCGGCCGGCAATCCCGTTTCCGCCCAGATCACGCTTCTCAACACCGTGTTCGCCCGCGGCTGAGGCCGTATCGCCCCCGACGTTGCCGGTCGCATGCGGCGCGGATCACGGTAAGGTGGCGACATGACGACAGCGATTCGCATCATCGGCATCGATCCCGGCCTTCGCCGGACCGGCTGGGGCGTCGTGGAGACGCTCGGCAACTCGCTGCGCTTTGTCGCGGCCGGTACGGTTCGCTCCGATGACAAGGCGGCGCTTGCGGCACGGCTGAGGCAGTTGCATGACGGGCTCGTGGCCGTGCTCCACGAACACATGCCGCAGGAAGCAGCGGTCGAGGCGACCTTCGTCAACAAGGATGCCGTGGCGACCCTGAAACTCGGCCAGGCGCGCGGCGTGGCCATGCTGGTGCCGGCGCTGGCCGGGCTCGCCGTCGCTGAATATGCGCCCAACGCCGTCAAGAAGACCGTGATCGGTGTCGGCCATGGCGACAAGAAACAGATCCACATGATGGTGAAGGTGCTGATGCCGCGCGCCAGCTTCGACACCGACGATGCGGCCGACGCGCTGGCTATTGCCATCTGCCATGCACACCACCGGCAGAGCGCGGCGGCGAGGCTGGCCGTGGCAGGCTGAGCGTCGCTGTATGTTCTTGACTTGTTCCGTCAGTTGGAATAAGTAGGAGGAATCTTCCAAGGGCGATGTAATGCGTGTTTCCGAAAAAGGGCAGATCACCATCCCGAAGAATCTGCGTGAGCTTGCCGGCATCAAGCCGAACGGCAACGTGTCTATTCATCTTGAGGGAGGGCGACTCGTGATCGAAACCGCGGACCGCTCCATCACCGAAGCCAACAAGGCGCGCCTGGAGCGATTCATGGAAGCGCTCAGGAAGCTGGAGGGAACGGGCGATCCTTCGATAAGTGCTGATGATGTGATGCGTGCGACCCGGGATCGCTGAGGTGCCGGTGCTGGTCGACTCCAACGTGCTGATCGACATCGCCTATCGCGATCCGGACTGGGAGCGTTGGTCACAAACACAGTTGTCGCGACGGTTGGCTGACGGCCTTATCATCAATCCCGTAATCTTCACGGAATTCAGCTACCGCTACAGCGACATCGAAAGCGCTGATGCCGCGCTCGATCCGACCGAGTTCCTGCGGGAGCATATTCCCTGGGAGGCGGGTTTCGCGGCGGGACAAGCATTTCGCGTCTATCGCAGGCGCGGCGGCGCCAGGGAGAAGGTCCTGCCTGACTTTCTCATTGGCGCGCATGCGGCGGTCCGAGGTTACGCGCTGTTGACCCGCGATCCGGACGGCTATCGCTCGTATTTTCCAATGGTGGACGTCATCGCGCCGGATACGCATCCATGAACGGGCTCCCGTGATGATCGGCAAGCTGAAGGGGGTCGTCGACGAGATCGGCGAGGATCATTGCGTCATCGACGTACATGGCGTTGGCTATGTCGCCTATTGCCCGGTGCGTACGTTGTCGGCGCTGCCCGGCGCCGGCGAGGCCGCCGAACTCTTCATCGAGACCTATGTGCGCGAGGATGTGATCCGGCTTTACGGTTTCGGTTCGTCGCTGGAGCGCGAATGGTTCCGGCTTCTGATGAACAACGTACAAGGTGTCGGTGCCAAGGTGGCGCTGGCGGTGCTCTCGACGCTTTCGCCGGCGGACCTCGCCAATGCGATCGCGCTACGCGACGTGGCGATGGTCAGCCGCGCGCCCGGTGTCGGCAAGAAGGTTGCCGAGCGCATCGTCACCGAGTTGAAGAACAAGGCGCCCGCCTATGCCGGCGCGGCGACCGGCACGATCGGCCTGAAGCAGGAACTGGGGGAGGGCGTCGCGCCCGCCCCGGTAGCCGACGCCGTCTCGGCGCTCGCTAATCTCGGCTATTCGCGCGATACCGCGGCGAATGCGGTGGCTGCGGCGCTCAAGGCCGCCGGCGAGGGCGCGGATTCGGCAAAGCTGATAAGACTCGGACTGAAGGAACTGGCACGGTGAGTTGTTCGCAGGAACTTTTCTTACTATTCTACGATCGTAAGAAATCTGGAGCCTGGTAGGAAATGGGTGCCTTCACAAAGATGACATCGAAAGGCCAGTTGACGATCCCCAAGGATGTCCGCGAGCAACTCGGACTGGCAACAGGAACCCGCTTCTATGTCACCGTTCGCGATGGTGAAGTCGTGGCAATGCCGAAAAACAAGCGCCTAGCCGATCTTGCCGGATTGCTGGGCAAGCCGCCGGCCGGGGCAGGTGCCACGCTTGAGGATTTTGACGAGGCAGTCGGCAGAGCCGTCGCGGAAGACGACGAACGGATCGTCCGCGAATGGAATGAGATGCACGGGAAGCGCAAGTGAAAGCCGTCGATACGAATGTGCTGCTTCGTTACATCGTTCGAGATGATCCGCAGCAATTCGATATAGCCGTAATGTTTCTTGGCGCACGGACAGCAGCGGACCCGGTGTTTATCAGCCTGATCGTCGCGGTGGAATTGATCTGGGTGCTGCGCCGGCAATATCGCTATCCACATGAAGACATACGGGCAGCTATAATAGCTCTGATGGAAGCCGCAGAAGTGGTCTTTGAAGACGAGGAATATCTCTCTGCTTTGCTGGCGAGTTCCCCCAAAGGCGATATCGCGGATCACCTGATAGCGCATTGCGCTGCAAGGGCCGGATGCTCCTCGACTGTCACTTTCGACAAGGCCGCGGCACACAGCGTCCCCGCAATGGA
>JBDZVC010000446.1:0-3436 GCA_040255475.1 Phyllobacteriaceae bacterium
CCGTCGAACCCGTAGGCCTCGGCGACCCACACGAGGTCGAGCCCGGCCTTCTCCAGCTCGGCGACCTTCGCGACGGATTCGGCGAACCCGCCGGAATAGTCGAGCGGCATGGAAATCTTCATCGAGAACCCCCGGGAGACGATGTGGTCCCCCGCATGCTACCGACACGGCCGACGCCACGTTCCTCCCGAGCGACCGCGCAGCGGCGATCAGTCGAACAGGAGCTGGCCCAGACCGATCGTGAGGCCGGTACGACCCGGCATGGCCCGGACCGCTGCGACGACCCCGGGCATGAACGACGTGCGGTCGTAGGAATCCTGGCGGATGGTCAAGCTCTGGCCCGTCGTACCCAAGATGACCTCCTGGTGGGCGACCAGCCCACGAAGGCGCACCGAGTGGATCGGAATGCCACCGGGACCGGCGCCTCCCCGAGCACCGGCGAGCACTTCGGACTCGGTCGGATCGGGCGCCCACTCATTCGACGCGTCGGCGATCGCCTCTGCCGTGGCGATCGCCGTACCCGAGGGGGCGTCGCGCTTGTTGTCGTGGTGCAGCTCGATGATCTCCACCGAATCGAAGAACGGCGCCGCCTCGGCAGCGAGGCGCATCATCAGCACCGCGGAGATCGCGAAGTTCGCCGCCACCAGACACCCCGACGACGTGAAGGCGTGGCGCAGCGTGGCGATGTCGTCGTCACCGAATCCGGTCGTACCGACCACCGCGTGGACGCCGTTGGCCGCGCACCAGGCCGTGTTCACCCGCGCCGCTGCGGCAACGGTGAAGTCGACGGCGACGTCGATACCGGAGACGTCCAAGGCCTCGGCGGCTTCCCGGATCACGACGGCGCCGGTAGCACCCCCGATCCCGGCGGCTGCCTCGATCGTCAGACCGGCACCTCCCGGATCGACCGCGCCAACCAGCTCCAGGCCGTCCGCCGCATCGACGGCCCGACAGACCTCCGCGCCCATCCGTCCGGCCGCGCCGAACACGGCTACCCGAACGGCGAGGCGACCCGCGTTAGATGAAGAGCAGTCCTGTCTCAAACCGTGTCGTCCCAGTTACATAAGCATCTTCGAACATTTTGCAAATAACCAGTCCTCTTTGATCATGGTCACCCAACGTCCGCACTCAATCTAAACAACGCATCTACACACCGCGCCGATACCCCACACAGTCCTAGTATGGGATATTGACGTAACCCGTCACCATCTTGTGATCAGAGAACGACAGGTTAGGTGAAATCAGCGCGGTCGGCGAAATACTCGTGTTAGGTGATCCGAATATATAGTCAATTGCGCTCCCAGAATCCGCCGTGGGCCGCTTACAGTAGTTCGGCGATGTCGAACAGTTCGAAAGGTCCGCATCCTTGAAGCCTCCGAGGTAGTAGGTGAGTAGCCAAGAGCTCCAGGTATTCAAATCACCATTGGAGAAAGAGCCGAGCGCGTTGCCCGCACTGTATCCCATCAGGAAGTAGAATTCATTTCGTTGCGATAACGGCGGCGACTGCGAGAGGTGTGTCGAACACCCGAAGTAGGTCAAAAGTATAAACGAGGTCTTCATGCAGACCACGTTACGCGTTGAACTCGCATCAGATTCACTGTAAAAGTTAGTAATCCGCGTATTAAGATCGTAGCGCATAAACATCACGTTTCCATACCGTGGACGCCCACTGTCCACGAACCCTGAAGTCCCCTGCCGGGTGCTACCGCTTGGTTCAACATATGATGTTGCGTAGACATAGTCGTAAGCACCACCCATCCGGTCCAGGATATGGTGTACCTGCGAGGGGCAGATTTCGTTGACAGAAACAGCAATCGGTTTATCGACAGTCATCATGAAGACCAGGTAATTTTCAGCATCAAATCGAGTTGACGGCGTCGCGCCGCCGACCAGTCCCATTACATTGAGATGAAACGACATTGCCGAGACGACGCCCTGCGCTGCGACCAACCGCGAAGGCATCCCTTTGCCGCTACCTAGCAGCGTTGGCCCACGACCTTCGACTGCTCCTGCGAAAGCCGGGCTCACAACGCTTGCAAAGGTTGCGATGAGTCCGAGGATCAAGCTCGTTGCTGTAACCCTAAGTGTCCTCACGACGCCTCCCCAAGCCTCAGGTCGGAGTTAACGGACAGGAGCTGAAGATCCGGGCTGAGAATGTATTCCGGTCCGCCGGTTATTGGAGCACTTGGCGGCGGCTGAGGTGAAACGTCATTCCGTTCCGGGTCAATCAGACTGTAATGCTCGACACCCGCTACCATGAACGGGCCGACCGAAGGGTTCACTATTGGATACTCCCCATCGCCGGCAGCCAGCTCGCTCGTTGTAGACCAACGGAGCGACGCGGCATTGAGTATTGCCACGCGCCGAGACCCTCGATAGGACGGCAGGATAAAGAAGTAGCCATGGCTGCAACCCCGAATCCCGCGGGGCTGCGATGGTGCGCCCTTGACGGGTTTCCACACTGGGCTGTCGGGCGCCAGGGCAACGATCCCTGGCTGGTCATCGGTCGTCGCTATGCTGCTTGGCGTGCTGCCGGGAAGGACCTCGTGTGAAGGCGTTTTCGCCAACGGTCCCGCATCGGCGAATAGCGTCGATCCAGACGAACAAACAAATCCCCCGTCTGGTGCCGGGAGCTCGGTGGATTTGCCTTCGTTCGAGATCGCAAGAAGCTGATGGCGGTCTGGAGAAGAAACGTCGAGAGCCACCCCCGCGCCAAATCTTGCGATGTTTGCGAACGTCTTGGAGCCGGATGGATCTGCTAGTTCGAAGCCGAGGTCAACAACGGTGACCACCAACTCTTCAAGGTCTACGCGCAACACGGTTATCGTTCCAGGTTTGCATGAGAATCCGAAGTCGGTTCGCTCCGCCAGCCAGTCAGCACATCGCCTCCCAGCAAGATAGACCGCGGATTCAGTTGCGGCGGCAGTCACGTCCGCGAGTGCGACCCCCGTGTCGAATGACGCCGGGGGCTTATCACGGTAGAGAAGCGCGGCTTTGGTGTTGAGCTCGCCAGCATTGTTAATCCCACCGTACACGAACGCCCCATCACCAAGAGGGAGGATGGTACTCGCGTCCACGGAGTGATCAACGACCTTATTCAACCAGGACGAAGAGGCGGGAACAGCTGCGCGACCCGCTGGCACCCCCGCAGGCGTATGCGAGCGCGCAATGGTTGGCTCTGAGCCGCACGCGGACACCACGAGTGCAGCAACAACGATCAGCGGACCGGCTTTGCGCCATGACATGACTGGAAGCTCCCAACCTCGACAGGCGTCAAGGTGATGATATTATAGCAGCGACAACGGAGCGGTGCTCGGCCAATTTACGCAGGAGTCGGACCGACAGGCAGGTTGCTGGGTGACTCGTCAGGCCGCCGGCCGCCTGACGGTCGAACAACGACATCGCAGACGAGCTGGGGGGTGGCAGCCAGGCTAAG
>JBDZVC010000052.1:0-18718 GCA_040255475.1 Phyllobacteriaceae bacterium
CCGAGTACAAGAAATATTTCGAGCGCGATCCGGCGCTCAGCCGGCGCTTCCAGGTTGTCCGTATAGATGAGCCGGACGACGAAGCCGCGATAGCCATGATGCGCGGCATAGTGCCGGCGCTGGAGGCCCATCATGGCGTGCGCATCCAGTCGGACGCCGTCGAGGAAGCGGTGCGCCTGTCGCGGCGTTACATTCCGAGCCGCCAGCTGCCGGACAAGGCTGTCAGCCTGCTTGATACCGCCAGCGGGCGGGTAGCGGTAGCCAGCCACGCCGTACCGGCCGCGGTGGAGGACGCGCGTCGGCGCATCGAACTCATCGATATGGATTTGGGCATTCTCGGCCGGGAAGCCCGCATCGGGACCGATCACGCCGAACGGATCGAGGAACTCAAGACTTCCCGCGAGGAAGCAGTCGTCGAACTCGCCGACCTTGAAAAGAAATGGGAACAGGAGCGCGAACAGGTCGCGCGCATCCGGGAATTGCAGGAACAACTGGGCAAAGAGAGCGATCCGTCGTCGGCGGATGGGGCTGCCAACCCGGACCCGGAGGCCTTGCGTTCGGAACTGAAGACGCGTCAGGCCGAGCTGGAGGCGCTGCAAGGCGAGCATCCGCTGATGCGCGTGACCGTTGATGCGCAGGCGATCGCGGAGGTTGTTGGCAACTGGACGGGCATCCCGGTCGGACGCATGCTGCGTGACGAAATCAAGACCGTGCTCTCGCTCAAGGAAAGGCTGGCCGAGCGGGTGATCGGCCAGGATCACGCGCTGGAGGCGATTGCCGAAACCATCCGCACCTCCCGCGCCAAGCTGATCGATCCGCGCAAGCCCATTGGCGTGTTCATGATGGTCGGGACCTCGGGCGTCGGCAAGACGGAGACGGCCCTCGCCGTTGCGGACCTGCTTTATGGCGGCGAGCAGAACCTGACCGTCATCAACATGTCCGAATTCAAGGAAGAGCATAAAGTATCGACCCTGATGGGCTCGCCGCCGGGCTATGTTGGCTATGGCGAAGGGGGCGTTCTCACCGAGGCGGTGCGGCGCCGGCCTTATTCGGTGATCCTGCTCGATGAGATGGAAAAGGCCCATCCGGGCGTTCAGGACGTCTTTTACCAGGTGTTCGACAAGGGCATGTTGCGCGACGGCGAAGGCCGCGACATCGATTTCAAGAACACCATCATCATCATCACGTCGAATGCCGGTACGGACCTGATTCATCGGCTTTGCGACGACCCGGAAACGAGGGTCAGCGCCGACGAACTCCATGAGGCCCTGCGTCCGGAACTTCTCAAGACGTTCAAACCGGCCTTCCTCGGCCGCTGCTCCATCGTGCCCTATTTCCCTCTGGCCGACGATATCATCCGCAAGATCATCCAACTCCAGCTCAACCGCATCCGTAAGCGTTATCTGGAGGTCTACCGCGCCGATCTGTCGTGGGACGAGGCGCTGATCGACGAGATCGCCAGCCGCTGTACGGAAGTGGAAAGCGGCGCGCGCAACATCGAGCATATTCTTTCGCGCAGCCTGCTGCCGCGATTGTCGGCGGATGTGTTGTCGCGGATGGCAAACGGCGAGGAGGTCGGCGGCATTTTCGTGACGATCGGCGCCGATGGGCAATTCGAATTCAAGGCTGGTGCGGGTGGCAGCAACTCCTCCCGTTCCGGTGTTGAAGAAGGCGGCGAAGCCGGCGAGGCCAACAGTGCGGCGGCGGAGTAGCTTCCACTAGTGTCAGGCGTTCCACGGGGGCGCCCAGGGTTCGTTCAGCAGTCTGGGAAGGATATGTAATGGCTATCTATATGAAATATGACGGCATTGACGGCGAGGTTACGCACCAGGGTCACGAGAAATGGATCGAGGTTCATAGCTTCCAGTTCGGTGTTGGACGTGGAATTTCCACACCGGTTGGAAGTGCGAAGAATCGTGAATCCTCCGCTCCTTCGGTCAGCGAAATCGTTGTCACCAAGGAAATGGACAGCGCTTCGACGGAATTGTTCAAGCAGTCGACAGCCGGAGCCGATGGAAAGAAGGTCGAAATCGTTTTCTTTTCGACCGGTGATCCGGGCACGACCTTTGCGCAGTACACGCTGGAAGATACTCTCATCTCCGGCTACAGCGTGTCGAGCGGCGGCGACAGGCCAACCGAATCGATCTCGCTCAATTTCACGAAGGTCATGTTCGAAATGACGTCTCACGACGACAAGAACAAGGCCGAATCGCCGATCAGGGTCTCCTACGACCTGGCGACCGCCAAGAGCGGCTGAAGATTGCAGGTCAGCCTGGACATCCGGGCCTCTGCCCGGATGTCCGGATTCCGGTAACGCACATGGCTAACACAATCTCGCAGGCAGATCGGTGGCTGACGCTCGACACGGCGCTCGGCACGGACCAGATGCTTGCGACAGAAGCGATTGGAACCGAGGCCATGTCGGAACTCTTCGAGTTCCGTGTCTCGGCGCTATCGCCGAAGACGAACGTTGCCCCTGAAGATATATTGGGCAAGCCCGCGACGCTGTCGATGGCACGCCCGAAGGACAAGAAGCGCCTTCTCAATGGCATCGTCACTTCGATTTCCGCCGGCTCCGTCACCCGCAATGACTACCGGCAATATACATTGGTGATCTCACCTGCTCTTTGGACGCTCG
This sequence comes from Phyllobacteriaceae bacterium, assembly GCA_040255475.1. GTDB lineage: Bacteria > Pseudomonadota > Alphaproteobacteria > Rhizobiales > Rhizobiaceae > Mesorhizobium_L. The sequence goes on from JBDZVC010000052.1 coordinate 2,639, forward strand.
GTCGGAAGTCTGACTACAAGGTATTCCAGAAGAAGAAGATTCCCGACATATTGGGTGAGCTCCTGAAGGGAATAAAATTCAAGGATTTGCTTCGGGGGCAATACGAGCCACGCGAATATTGCACCCAGTTTGGTGAGACCGATCTCGACTTTTTCCGCCGGCTGATCGCGGAGGAAGGGATATTCTATTACTTTACGCATACAGATTCGGATCACACGCTGATTCTGGGTGACGCCGCTACGGCTTATACGGACGCGAGTCAGGACTCGATCGAATATCGCCAGGATGTTGAACGTGCCGCGAACACGATTGCCGAGTTCGACATGGCCAACAGTCTGACCGAGACCAGTTGGACACTCTCCGACTACGATTATGAGGTCGCCACCGATCCATCGTTGACGACGACCAAGACAGCGTTGCGTCCCGCCAGCAGCAAGGACTGGGAACAATTCCGCTTTGGCGCCGGTCCGAAAGCGCAGAGAGTCAAGGCTTTGTCGGCGGCCGCTGTCGATGCGACGGATGCAGGTTTTGCGGTCGCCGAAGGCCGTGGTGGCGCTGCGAGTTTTACACCCGGGCACAAGTTCACGATCAAGAAACATCCGCTGACCGATCTCGTCGACAAGAAGTTCACCCTGACGCGCGTGACCCACGAGTCGCGTGATCCAACCTATTTCACGATGCGGCCGGGAACGGAGATCAAGCCCTACTATCGCAACAGCTTTTCCTGCATACCCGCCGACCGGATCGCCAGACAACCCTTGCCTCCGCAGAAGCCGGTGGTGCGCGGGCCGCAGACGGCGGTCGTCGTGGGCTCGAAGACGAAAGGCGATATCGTAACAGACGATATGGGCCGGATCGAAGTCCGCTTCCCCTGGGATCGCAAGGGCAAAAAGGACGACAAGGCCTCCTGTCTCGTTCGGGTAGCCCAGTCGGTCGCCGGTTCCGGATGGGGAGCCGTTTTCATCCCGAGAGTGGGGATGGAGGTCGTGGTGCATTTCCTGGACGGCGATCCGGATCGTCCGCTGGTGACCGGCGCCGTCTACAATGTCGACAACAAGGCGCCCTGGATCAGTAAGTCGAGTGCGACAAAGAGCGGCTTCTTCACGCTCAATGTCGGAAGCAGCAACAAGGACACGGCGCATGAACTATCCTTCGACGAGAAGGCCGGTGCAGAGAAGCTCACCATCCATGCCCAGAAGGATTTTCTGCGCGAAGTCGAGAATGACGACACGCTCGACGTCAAAAACGACCAGAAACGCACGATCAAGAACAACCGCACGACGACGATAACCGACGGCAACGACAAGCTGACGATTTCGAAGGGAAACCAGGAACTGGCCATCTCGCAGGGAAACCAGACGGTGAAGGCGGCGAGCGGCCAGATCACGATCGAGGCGATGCAGGGCATCAAGCTCAAATGCGGGGAAAATGTTGTCGAGATAACCCAGCAGGGCGTGAAGATTAACGGCCTGACGGTAACGGTGCAGGGTACGACGAAGGCGGAGACGAGCGCGCCGGTGGTGCAGATTTCAGCAGACGGCATGGCCACCCTGAAGGGCGGCGTCGTCAATATCAATTGAAGGTGGAGGCGGTGGAGGTCCAGACCACTCCGTTTCGCAAGGTTTCGGCGTCTACCGCTGAAGAAATCTGCAGCCGTGCGAAGCTGTCGACGGAGGCGATGGCGCTGCTTACGCCGGCGCTTTCGCCGCAGGGCTTCCTGGCGCTGTTGGTGAAAGGTCGGCATTTCACCGACGCCGTGAGGTTCCTCGCCTTTTCCCTGCCGCCGCGCGAAGGGGTGTGGTGGGCCTGTGTGGCTGCGCGAGGCATCGAGCGGCTGGCGGAGCCGGATGCTGCCTGTCTCGAGCGGGCGGTCGCATGGGCCTATGAACCCAATGAAGCCAAGCGGCGGGCCTGTATGGAAGCGGCCGAGCGGCTCAATTTCGAGGGTGCGGCGGCCTATGCGGCCCTGTCCGTGTTCTGGTCGGGCGGCAGCATGGCGCCGGAGGGCATGCCGGATGCGCCGCCGGACCCATCGCTTTACGCTATCGGAGTGGGGGCCTCCGTACTCCTGGCGATAGCGGCGGGCGAGCCTCAATTCGCCGAGAGGCGCTTCGAGGAAGCGATCGAGCGCGGGATCGACATCGCCAACGGCGGAAACGGAAAGCTGAAGGCCGAGCTTCACCGCGAGGCTTCATGAATTGTCTCGTTTTATGCGGCGACCGGAAAGGAATTCTGCGAGACCAATGAGGAGGCGACATCAGTTGATTCGCACGGCATTCTCTAGCATTGTCGGCGCCGGGAGGAGCCCTACCGGCTTCTGCCGCGGGCTGGTCCGTGCGGCCGCGGGAACCCGGGGGAATCTGTTCATATGAGTGGCCCGCAGGTCATCGATATCGCTGCGTTACTGGCGCCGATCTCGGAGGAGGCGCCGGTCGGCGCCGACCCGCGCAGCGACAAGCAATCGGATTCGCTCTACTATCGGGTCAAGGACGCGCGCAATGCCGCCCGTTCGGAAGAGCGCGGCGCGGTCGAGACGGGAGCGCCCACGCCCGAGGAATGGAATACGGTGGTCTCCACCGCGGTCGAATTGCTGGCTACTGCGGGCAAGGATCTGGAAGTCGCCGCATGGCTGGTCGAGGGCTTGGTCCGTACGGAGGGGTTCGCCGGACTTCGCGATGGTCTGAAGGTGCTCGCAGGCATCGCGCGGGACTATTGGGAGACGTGTTTCCCGGAGCTCGATGAGGATGGCGTCGAAGGGAAGGTGACGGCGGTCGCCGGCCTCAGCGGGTCGGGTGCGATCGGAACTTTGATTCAACCGGTTCGGCTACTGCCCCTCACACAAGGCGACGTCGCGAGTTACTCGCTGTGGAACTATGAGCAGGCCAACGAGATACAGAAGATCACGGATGCCGCCCGACGCCAGGCCCGCATAGACGCGGGCGCGGTGCCGATGGACCAGTTCATGCAAAGCGTGACGGAGACGCCGGCGGCGACGTTCGCCGCGACGGTCAGGTTGATCGATGAATGCCTCACGGCGCTCGACGAGATGTCGTCCGCATTCGACGCTGCCGCCGGCAAGGACGCGCCGCCAGTGACGGCACTGCGCGAACTGCTGCAACAAGCCAATTCGTCCATCCGTTATTTCGCGGCCGACAAACTCGCACTCGCGGCTGCCGACGAGCCCGTCCCGACGGAAGAATTGGGCGCGCCGGCCGCCGACGGCGGAGGAGCGCCGGCTCCCGCGGCTGGCGGCCCCCGTATCGATGGCTACGCTTCGCGAAACGAAGCACTTGGCGAGCTGAAGCGCCTTGCCGGCTATTTCCGCAAGACCGAACCGCATTCGCCCATTTCGTACACGCTGGAAGAAGCCGTCCGGCGCGCCCGGCTGACCCTGCCGGAGCTCCTGGCTGAACTTGCCGAGGACCCCAACCACGTTCAGCGCATCCTGCTGGCCGCGGGCATTAAGAATATCGAGGCCCCGTCAGAGTAGCCGACCGATGACCGCAAACCGTATCAAGTGAGGAAAGTAAAATGGCAGAAAGCGTCCAGAAAAAACTTAGCAGGGTGCGCAAGCCGCGCGTCCATATCACCTATGATGTGGAGACCGAGGGTGCCCAGGTCCGCAAGGAACTGCCCTTCGTCGTCGGTGTCGTCGGCGATTTCTCGGGGAAATCCTATGAGCCCGTCAAGCCGTTGCGCGATCGCAAGTTCATCCAGATCGACCGCGATAATTTCGACGACGTCATGAAGCGCATGACGCCGGGCGCTGAGTTCAAGGTCGAGAACACGCTCGCCGGCGATGATAGCGAAATGGCCGTGGCGCTCCGGTTCAATTCGATGGACGATTTCGAGCCCGGAGCCGTTGTCCAGCAGGTAGAGCCGTTGCGCAAGCTTTTGGCGGTGCGCAACAAGCTGCGTGACCTGATGTCGAAGGTGGATCGCTCGGAGGACCTCGAGAACATCCTCGAGGAGGTCCTGCGCAACACCGACAAGCTTTCTGCACTGGCGGGAGAGCTTGGAGACGAAACCTCGGAACAGAAAGCTTAAGCCATGAGCAGTGAAGCCAAGACCGAAACAGCGGCTGCATCTGCCGCCACCCAGGAAGCCGCCAGCGTAAGCCTGCTGGACCAGGCGATCGAGGCGACGCGCAACACCAAGCGCGACGAAATGCAGGATCTCCTGCGCACCCTCACCTCCGAAGCGCTTTCGGGGACCGTCACGTTCAGCAAGAACCTGACCCAGACCTTCAATCGCGCCATCGAGGCGATCGACGAGAAGCTGTCGAAGCAGCTTTCGGCGATCATGCATCATGCGGACTTCCAGAAGCTGGAGGGAAGCTGGCGCGGGCTCAACCATCTCGTCAAGAATTCCGAGACCGGGGCGACGCTCAAGATCCGCATGATGAACCTCAGCAAGAAGGATCTTCATAAGGATTTGACGAAGGCTGTCGAGTTCGACCAGAGCCAGATCTTCAAGAAGATGTACGAAACCGAGTTCGGGACGCCAGGCGGCGAGCCTTACGGCGTCCTGATCGGCGACTACGAATTCGGCGCCGGAACCGAAGACCTTGAGGTGCTGCAGGGCATGTCGAATGTCGCGGCGGCTTCCTTCGCCCCGTTCATAGCGGCGTCAAGTCCGGATATGTTCGGGTTGGAGAGCTTCACCGAACTGTCCAAGCCGCGTGACCTGGAGAAGATTTTCGAGAGCACCGAATATATCAAATGGCGCAGCTTCCGGGACAGCGAAGATAGCCGTTTCGTAACGCTCACCATGCCCAGAGTATTGGCGCGGGTTCCCTACGGCTCTGCCGGCCGCTCCATCGAGGAGTTCAAGTTCGAGGAAGCACCGATCAATTCCGCGGGTGTCGTCAGTGCCATGACGTCCGACAAATTCACCTGGATGAACGCGTCCTACGCGCTTGGCGAGCGGCTGACGTCGGCGTTTTCGAAATATGGATGGTGCGTTGCCGTGCGTGGCGCCGAAGGCGGCGGCAAGGTGGAGGATCTGCCGACCTTCACCTTCACCAGCGACGACGGCGATGTCGATCAGCAATGTCCGACCGAGATTGGTATTACCGATCGCCGTGAGGCGGAGTTGTCGAAGCTCGGCTTCCTGCCGCTCTGTCACTACAAGGGATCGGATTACGCCGTGTTTTTCGGTTCGCAGACCACGCAGAAGCCGAAGAAGTACGACAGCCCCGACGCGACCGCCAATGCCGCGATCTCGGCCCGGCTGCCCTACATCATGGCGACAGGCCGGTTCGCCCACTACCTCAAGGTGATGGGACGCGACAAGATCGGCTCCTTCATGGAGGCCTCGAACTGTGAGAAGTGGCTGAACAACTGGATCCGCAACTACGTGAACGGTAATCCGGATGCCAGCGCGGAGATGAAGTCTCAATATCCGCTAGCCGAGGCCAAGGTGACCGTCACCGAGGTTCCCGGCGCGCCAGGCTCCTACAATGCCGTCGCCTATCTCAGGCCATGGCTGCAGATGGAAGAATTGACCGCTTCCATGCGGCTGGTGGCGCGCATCCCGCAAATGGGATGACGCCCGGGTCGAAATGGATGAACAAGGCGCGATAGCAGAGCTTGCGACGGACGCCGGCAGGGCGTCCGCCGGCCCCACCCGGGTAGGCTTTGCGTCTATACGTCTGCGCGAAAACATCGCCGCTGCCGTCTGCGATAGCGACGGCAGCGGTTTCGATTTGCGGGGATTTTTGGATGAGGAGGACACTGGACGCCTCCTTTGCCGCTGGTACGGCGCTGATGCCCTTGCAGCCATGGGCCCGCCCGACAGACGGGCACTACGTGTCCATATCGACCGCGACATCGCCGCGCTGGACTCTCTCCTGTCGGAGCAGCTTGATGCGATCCTCCATCATGGCGAATTCAAGCGGCTCGAGGCCCCCTGGCGCGGTGTTTCCTTTCTCCTCGACCAGGTGGAGGACGATGACAAGGTCATCGTCAGGCTGCTCAGTACGACGTGGAAGGAACTCGGCCGCGATTTCGACCGATCCAGCGAATTCGATCAGAGCGCGCTCTTCGCCAAAATCTACAGCGAAGAATACGGCATGCCAGGTGGTTTGCCCTATGGCTTGCTGCTCTGCGACCATTTTGTCCGCCACCGGCAAGGCGGCGCCGACACCATCGATGACATCGGGATACTCTCCCGACTGGCGGAAGTTGCTGCCGCATCGTTTTCGCCCTGTGTCGTTGGCGCGGCGCCTGAACTATTCGGCGTCTCGACCTTTGCCGATCTTTCGCATGTCCAGCATATCGATGCCGGCTTCCGTCTGGCGGAGTATCAGCGCTGGCGGCGGTTGCAGGAGAAGGAGGAGAGCCGTTTTCTCGGTGTTGCGCTGCCACGGATATTGCTGCGTGGCTTGCGCGACGGGGCTGGCGAAGAGCACGGTGGTTTTGTCTATAGGGAGCGGGCGCTCGGCATCGAGGATTGGCTTTGGGGAAATGCCGCCTACGGCTTCGGCGCCGTCGTCATCCGCGCTTTTCGGGAATCGGGGTGGTTCGCCGATATCCGCGGTGCGCGCGAGGGGGTGTTCGGGGCAGGGCGCGTCGAGGGTCTGCCGGCGCCGCTTTTTTCCACCGGAGAGACGGCGGCCTATCGCCGCCCGCTTGAGGTTGAACTGACCGACAGGAAGCAAAAAGTACTGGAAGAGCTTGGTTTCGTGGCCCTCAGCCCATGCGGCTACACGAAGTCCGTCGCGTTCCTCGGCGCGCAGTCGCTCAACGTTCCGCCAGTCGCTGATACCGCGGAGAGCCGGAACGCAAGACTATCCTCGATGCTGCAATATGTGCTTTGCGTCAGCCGTTTCGCCCATTACGTGAAGGTCATCGCGCGCGATCGCGTGGGTGCGTTCACCACCGTGGCGCAACTCCAGAAACTCCTTGGCGACTGGTTGCGAGGCTATATGATCGGCAATTCGGATGCCAGTCATGAACTGAAGGCGCGCTATCCGCTGAGCGGCGGCAGCGTCGAGGTCGCCGAACTGCCGGGGAAGCCTGGATCGATGGCCTGTGTTATACACGTCCAGCCGCATTTCCAATTCGACCAGATCGTGACCGGCATCCAGTTGCGGACGGAGATACAGCCGTCACGGAATATCTAGCAGGAAATCATGGCCCCGCTGGACAGAAAATCTGCGAAAAGACCCGTCATCCTGCCCATCCTCGACAGGCTCCTGCAAGGCGACAATATCGAGATCGACGGCAATTTCGACCGCGCCATCCAGGTCCTGCGGGAATCCATTCGCCGCGATCTCGAGATCCTTTTCAACACCCGGCCCTATTACAAAGAAATCCCCGACGAACTCGGGGAGTTGAAGTCTTCGCTTGTCGCCTTCGGATTGCCCGATCTCCAGGTTGAAAATCTGGCCGGCGCCTCGCAGCAGGAGGAGTGCCGGAGCCGTATCGAGGACGCGATACGGCGGTTCGAGCCCCGCCTGCGCGACGTTTCGGTGGAGATACTGCAAGATGATGCGAAGACGCACGACCGGACCCTTCGCTTCAGGATCGACGCTGTCATGGATATCGCCGAGACGGCTGAAACTGTCGTCTACGATACCTTTGTCGATCCGGTTTCCGGCGGCGTGTTGTTCTCCGGAACGAATTCCGCGGCTTCGTAGAGGGGCGCGGCAGAGGCAGATTCCGGTTCCCTGCCACCGATAACCGCAAGCGCAGCGGCAAGCTCGCGCGCAGATGGCCTGTTGGGGGCAGTGGCGAAGCCGGCATGAAGCGCGTCGGCCAGACGGCGATCTGCGAGAGAGGAAAAATCCGGTCGTGGTTCGGGCTCCGCACGCCGGGCCGCAAGCACCGCGTCCGCCGTTCCGGCATAGAGCGGTCGGCCGTTCACAACACGATGCGCGACTGCGCAGAGCGACCAGACATCGGCGCTCGGCTCCGGCGCGGCGCCCAGCATCTGCTCGGGTGCCATCCATGCGGGCGACCCCACGATCTCGCCGATATCCAGCCGACCCGTGCCACCGACCAGACCGGCGACGCCGAGGTCGATGAGGACCGCACGGTCGTTGCGGAACATGATATGGGCAGGTTTGATGTCGCGATGCACGACGCCGCGGGCGTGCATATGCGCCAGCACCTCGGCGATGTCCCGCAAGCTGCGGAATACCGTCGCTCCCTCATGATCGAGGAGCGATCCTTCCAGCCATTCGAAAACGATCCGATCCGGCGCGTGGTCGAGCACCGAAGCCAATCCCGTATGCCTCAGGGCGCGGCCGAGGCGCGCCTCGCGTGCGAAGCGCTGCTTGTCGAGCCCGGTCGGGTTGCGCGCGCGCTTGACGGCCACCTTGCGGTCCGTCGCGTCGACCGCCTCGAAGATATCGAAGGACCGGCCGGTGCGGCAAAGGGTTTCGTCGCTGAAGCACCTTTGTGCCATAGCGGTCAGATCGCGCCGACGCGCCGCCATATGGGTAATGCGACTGACAGGATCTCCGGTACATTGTGTTCCAGCACCGCGATGGTCTCGGCCCTGTCCTCGATGCGCTTGCCGTCCTTCGCCAGGTGATCGCCCCTTTCCTGCAACTGGTTCCAGCAATTATCGACGACGGGGCCGATTTCGGCCGGAACGCCGCCTGCCAGCGCGGTGTAGACGAGCATCTCGATCAACTGGATGGTGACGGCAGAACCGATCGACACGCCTGCCAGCGGTGCATACGGCTTGCCCTGATCCGTGCGGAGGCGGATTTGAGCGCTGTTGTAGCGGCGCACACGTTCACGTGCGCCTTCCGGCGGGGTTGCCGCCACGATCGACATGGCCTGTTTCGACCCGACAAGCATTCCGATCGCTTCGCGTGCGGTCGCTGTCGACTTCGCGGGATCGACATGCGTGAAAATCTCGGCGAGTGTCGGGCAGCCCCCAGCGATCTGCTCAAGTGCCGGTCCATAGAATGCTTCGCCAAGCGTGGCTGCGCCAGCCGGTACCTTGACCTCCCGGCTCAGGGCGCTTGTCGGGATGACTGCGGTGAGGCGGACAGAGTGCAGCCTGCTCTCGAGCCGCCGCGCCGGAATGCCGCGGGGGCCGCGGATGAAGATATCGCGCCGGAACGTGCGCTCGATGAAGAAGTCGCGCATGGTTTCCTGCAGATCGAGCGGCGAACTGTCGATAAGTTCGCGCTGCTCTTTCGTCAGGCAGACATCGGGATAATTGTCGAAAATATTCGCGGACCCGACGAAAGTCAGCCTGGCCGGCGCCAGCGCTTTTGCCACGTCCATCTGATAGCAGGGTCGCCAGTGCTCGTTCAGATATTCGTGCGCGACATAGGCGACGTCGTCTTTCCGGGACATCTCCTCCAGCCGTGAGAGTTGCTCCGGAAGCAACGCCCCGGCACCCGCATCGGCCATCTGTCGGACCAGCCCCAACGCCGCAGCGACACGATCGTCACTGTGGCCGTCCCGTTGCAGCGCCAGCGAGCGGAGTATTCTTTGCATCGGCGCGACATTGTTCCAGCCGGGAAGGGCATTGTAGGTGATGTAGACGAGGCCGCCCGGGTCGAGATGCGCGTCGATGAAATCAACGATATGCCGCTGGTTCTCCGGGCTGATCCAGGACCAAACGCCGTGCAGGGCGATATAATGGAAACGCGGTAACGCTGCGCTGTGCGCGCCGGCAAGATCGGCAAACGTCCAATCCTCCAGATGGAGATTATCCAAGCCTCCTTCCTTCGACAAACGGCGCCCCCGGGCAATATGGGCTGGGTTGAAATCTATGCCCCAGACTTCGGCGTGAGGAGAGGTCGCTGCCACCGTCGCCGCCGATTTGCCCACGCCGCAACCGAGTTCGCAATAACGAAACGGTTCGCCAGGCTCGACCGGCGGTTCCGTCGCACGCAAGAGGCAGGCGACATCCAGATGCGCTGGCATCTGCTCGGCATACCACCCGTCCAGATATTCGATATCGGAGACGTATCCGTCCGCCCAGTTATCCATCTGTTCCTCCACTGCCCGCCTGATCAGCGCAGATGCGCGGACGGCTCTATGTCGACGCTTGCCGGTGCCTGCCGCGGCTTGTCCATGCATAACCAGGTATTCCACCCCAGCCGGTTTCCGGTTTCAGGATGGTCTTCGCTTTCGAGACGCAGCGGCAGAAGTTCGTCAGGCTTCAGTTCGATCGAAAGCCTGAAGGACATTTCCGGTCCGAGCGTGACGGCGGCGAGATCGCCAAATCCGCGCGAGCCTGATCCATCCGGCAGCAGCGCCCGGAAATCGGAATATCCGACCGGCCCGACGATCAGCCGGACAGTCGACTGGATGTCATAGATGCGTTCGCCGATGACCATGTCGTCTCCGAGCCGGCAGAACGAGCCTTGCGGCCTGTCGGGTGTCGGCAGGAGGGTGCGGTCGTCTTCCGCGACCGGCAACCAGCGTCCGTGGAATTGCTCGACCCGAATGGGAAGACCAGTGGCTCCGCGCAGCAATTGTTCGACGGCTTGCGCGGATCGGGCGCTGCGCGAAAGCAGGCCGCCGTAATGCACAAGCGTGTTGTCGTCGGTAGCAGTGCGGCCCAGCATCGAGGGGAGGCCGAAGCCGACCACCGCCCTCAGAGCGGCGTCTATCGGGCGCGGCAGTTCCAGACGGGTGCCGCGCTCGAATTCGACAGCCAGATGATGCTTGGCCCATGCCTCGAAATGCAGCCCGCTCAGGCGGTTGTTGAAGAGATCGAGGAAGTCGCGCAGGCCCGGATTTCGTTCGCGCACGCTGAGATGGACAAGCTCACTGAAAGCGTGCGGGAGAGCGCCGGACGGCCCGGTCAGCCCGAAGACAGTCTGCGTCACTTCGATCGGACCGCTTCCTTTCGGCCGGCGGACGGAGGTCACTTCGATTGCCGCGAAGCCGAGCGGGACGCCGGAGCGTATCCGCATCGTGGCTCGCTCCCAATCGACGCCGCGTCCGGCCGTCTCGGGGACGGGCAGATCCGAGGTTGCGTTCTCTTCAGCCGCGATCAGTTCGACGATCCGCATGGCCTGAAAGAGTTCGTAGGCCTGCGGATGGTCGAAAACGTCCGACTTCAAAGAAGTATGCGGTCGCCTCCGCGCGCGGGCCATGTTTTGAGAACTCCGGTTTGCCCCTTGATCCTGGCGCTCAGGCGGGCGAAGGAATTGACGCTGGCATACATGCCGAAGAAGCGCTCCAGAACGCTGGCGGCCATATAGATGCCGTTGCCGGAGAAATACGCTTCATCGAAGGTCGCCGTCACATCGATGCCCCGGCAGAACGCCGTATTTCCCTTTACGCGCAGCCGTGCCGTTCCCGGCCGGGAGGAGAGAGCGACGATGCCATCGACGAGCGAACGCGTCTCGTCCGAATTGCGGATGTCGTAGAGGAGCAGCATTTCCTTGAGGACATCCAGGCCGCCGTCGCTGACGATGGACAGATGATTGAGAGCAAGGTGCGAGATCAGTCGCCACCGTGCCCCTTCTCCGTAATCCGGCCGGGCCACGGGAGTGGGGGCGGTTATCAGCCGCAGGCCTTCCACGCCGGCCATCGGCTCCGCCAGCCGCAATTCCGGTCGTCCACCGCCGAACGGCAGGCGCTCGGCAAGATTTCCATTGAAACACAGCGTATCCACGGACAGGACTGTATCGGCCGGCCTGGAAGGCGTGAAATCCGGATCGAAAATCGCCAGCGCCATGCGTTTCGTTCCGGGCGCGTCCGCACCGAGGCTGCGATGGGCGATCCACCATGCCGGGGCGCCGCGCGTGGTGTCGCCGCGGCGGGCATGAAGCGTTCCGTAAACGGGAAGGACTTCCCGCGCATTGCCGTCCCCGTCCGAGGCCACGACCTTCTCGATGGAGTAGATTTCCAGCGCATCCGAACGGCGGCTGTCGGGCTCGACTATGTATTCCGCCGTGGCGTGGTCAAGGGAGATCGGTTCCGCCGCCTGCCGGAAGAGGTTCGCGACGGGCGTGCAATTGAGCGCGAAGGCGGAAGCCGTCACCGCGCGCTCTATATTGGTGCGCGGGCGCCGGAGATAGATGAAGACGTCGAGCGTGCGGCCCTTATCGCGGAGCCGGGACCGATCTGGAAAGGCGAGGTCGATAAAAAGGAACTTTTCCGGGAAGGCGAAATATTCCGTCAGGAGCCGATAGCCGGCGTGTGAAGTGTCGGGATAGGGCAGAAGCCCCTCATTGCTTTCGAAACCACCGGGCGTAAGAGCGGTTCCCGCGACGATGACCGGTTCGGCATCGTTCACTCCGGCCGCGAAAGCGACGGCCACGACGTCGTTCAGGAGCATTTCGTAGAGCGGATAGACGAGCTGCGGCTGCCCGCGCAGGAAGAAGCGCAGCGATGCCGGCGAGATGTCCGAAAAGCCGCCATCGGCGAGCGAGGTTTCGAGCGTCAGCCGCAGGCAGGCTGCCGCATCCGCGGCTGCTTCGAATTCGGGTGCACGAAGAGGGCGGCCGGACAAGGCCGCGCTCACAACGCGGACCGGATGCATCGTAACGTCGAAAGCGGTTGAGAAACGGCAGCTTTCGCCACCGACCTCTTCCGTATCGACGAGGGTGCCGCGCGGTACGGTCGCTCCTTCGGCGATATCCGGACCAGGCTCGATCTGAAGGATGGCCATGGACGGGAATGGCCGCGTGTAATGCGGGTATAGTACCGCCAGCATGGCGTTGGCGAGTTCGGTGAAATCGTCGTCGAGCCTTTGGCGGATGCGGGCCGTCAGGAAGGCGAAGGACTCGATGAGACGGCCGACATGCGGGTCTTCGACCGCGTCCTCGGAAAGGCGGAGCCGGCTCGCGATGCGCGGATTCTCGGCAGCGAACTGCGCCGCCGCACGGCGGATATTCAGCAACTCGCGATTGTAATGGCCAAGGATATCGTCGGTCATCTCTTTACTGCTTCGCCACCTTTTCCTCGATCAGTTGAGGACACCCGAATCCGCGCAGGAGATCGCCGCCAATGATGGTGCGGGCCGAGGGCGCGGAGAATTTCAGCTTTACATGCCGGCTGCCGATCGCGAAGCGAAGGGTCGCGTCCGCGGCTTCCTTCTTATCCGGATCGACGTCGCGTCCGGCGTCAAGCAGGTGGAACAGTGCCCACGGCCCTTGCCATAGGATGATGTTCTTCTGTCCGGCGATCTCCGGCGTAACGGAGAGGGCGATCTCGCTGTGGTCGGGCGGTGCCGGCCATGCGACTGAGGAAGGAGTCGCCGGGCCATGATCGTAGACGTCGGTCTGACCGTTATGTTCGAATTGCGCCGCATTGGCGGTTCCGTCGAGGCCGACTGGCGTGACCGTGAAACTGATGCCGGCCTTGCCGCTGGCATCGAAATAGAGAGTGGAAATGGCGGCCGCGCGCTCGAACGCGGAGAGTATGCCATCGTCCAGGCCAAGGCCGATCGTCGTCCCGCTCCGCCATTTCCATGGGTTGGTTGAAGTGTCGATGAAGGGCTTGAGATAGCCGTCGCGGAAAGCCGCGATCGTGCCCTTCGGGCCGAAGACGGTGGCGAAGTCTTCGGGCGATGCGTCGAGTTGGCTCTTCGGGTCGAACGGATAGTGGCCCGATACCACTGCCCGGCATGCGGGAAGGACTGTAGAACTCCATATATCCGACAGCCTCGAGCGGGCTCCCGCGCCGGTGACCGCGGCCATGCGGAAGACGATGCGCTGGAAAAGCGGTCGAAGCTGGTCCGGCAGCTTCCGCACCATTTCGTCGAGCTGGTTGAGCGTGTCCTGCGGCTTGTTGCCAAGTTGAAGGATATCGCCGCCGGTCGCGATCAGGTTGAGGTTGCCGTAAAGCGGTTTCAGCGCATCGAGAATGACATCGATCTCGGCGGGCGCGGCTTTGTCCTTCTGCGGCTTGCCGCCCACCCCGACCGCCTTGGCGAATTGGGAGAAATGCTCCGTCACGCGCCTTTCGGCATTGGCGACCTTGCGCGGGACATTCGGATAAAGCGGGATGCGGCTGGCCAGCTCGCTTTCCGCCATGCTCACTGCGCCGGACTGGCCGCCTGTCAGATCCGTCTGCTGCGCGATCGCCTTCAGCAATTGGTCGACAGGGGAGGGCGCGCCGGTCAGGATCGAAAGGAGCTTGGCCGCCTGGCCCGCATCCGTGGTGGGCGCGATCGTGAGATCCGCGAGAAGGCTGTCCCATTCCTGGTTATAGCCGACGGCGTAGAGCTCGAGCATGCCTTCGCGGATGCGCCCCGCCTGCTGCCCCGCCTGCTGCCTTGTGTCGGCCTTCGTCCCATCCTTGCCCATTACCCAGAGGTCGTCGGCAACCTTTAGAGAGACCTCTTGCGAGTGTGGCATCATCCAGGAGCGATATCCGTCAAGCGTATAGAGACCCGGTATGCCGTCCCACAGGCTTGCCGCGCTGACGCGGGCGAGCGCCTGCGGTCCCTCGGTGCCCATATGGTCGACGGGCCTCCATGGCTCGAGCGACTGCACGTCCGGCCGGCCTTGCAGCATCTGGTAGGCAAGTTCCGCCAGTCCTGCCTCGCCGATGCGCCCTCTCGCGCGATTGACCAGGGCTCCGTCGATCGGCTGTTTGGAGAGGTCGACCGAGGCGAGCGCGGTGAGGTGAGCGCGCATCCGGGCGCCCTCGTCTTCATTGCCGGGGATCGTGGCGGCGGCGAAGCCTGGCGCCACGCCGGCGGCAACCGAGGGATCGACCGGCCGGACGCCGCCGAGCATGAGATAGAATTTCAGCAGGCGGAAACGGCTGACGACATCGAGCGCCTGTTGATCGAGGGCCGAGCGGGCATAGGAAAGGACGTAAGGCAGGAACAAATTCCTGAGGCCGGTATCGTAGGCCTTTCCGGCGGATGCCGATGCCGGCTTGCCCGAATAGAGCCCGAGGGTAATCCGACTAGGCTTCTCGCGCTCCAGCGCCGCCAGGCTATCAAGCGCCGTCGCGACCCGTCCGAAGTCCGGCGTACCGGCCTTGACATCTCCCATCGCGGCAAGCGCGGTGCGCGCCGTCCCGATCTCGTCGGAAAGGCGCGCCGTATAGGCGCGGCCGTCGCTGAAGCTCAGCCACCACAGGATTGCGCATCCGAAGATCGCCAGCGCTATCAGGAAATTGACGGAAAGACCTTGTACGCGTTGCACGGCCGCGGCGCTTCGGGAATATCCGGCCATGGCCGCTTCCGCGAGCACCGTCTGCTGCAGGCCGCGGAGAAAGAAAGGGCGGGAATGCAGCGCCGTCTTTCGTTCGCGCAGCGCGACCGCGCCCGGCTTGAAGGAAAAGACGGGCGCCATCGCACCCTGCAGTGCGTCTTGCGAAAGCCCGGTCTGCAGCGCGCTGGCGAAGAACACACCACGCAGAAACGGCGGCGGCCCGAAACGGCTCGATGCGCCGATCTGCCCGACGAGCGGTGTCAGACGCGATTTCAGGAGCGCCAGCTGGCTCGGGAATTCGAACACCCTGAGGCGCAGCCTCTCGTCGGTTTCTTCCTGCAGCCGGCGAAGCTGCTGGCCGTTGAGCCGATCGAGCATATCGTCGAAGCCGGCGGAAAACCGTTCAACAGGCGTACCGTGCGCGGCGGTATCGTTCGGTGATCCGATCTGGAATCCGAGCCGCGAATCGCGCTCGTCCATGTTGAGTGAATCGAAGAATTCCTCGAACCCGACGAGAAGGTCGAGCTTGGTAAGGACGAGGTAGACCGGAGGCCTCGCCCGCAGGCGTTCCGTCATCTCGTCGAGCCGCTTGCGTAGGAGCGTCCCGAGCGCTTCGGCGTTGTCGGGCAGGGTAGAGGCGAGAGAGCCGGCATCCAGCGTTACCAGAATGCCATTGAGCGGCTGGGTCGGGCGCCAACGGCGAATATAGGTCAGCATGCGCCGCCAGGCGCCTTTTTGGGCCTCCTCCGATTGCCGAAGATATGGACTGGCGAGTTCCATGAACACGCCGCGCTCGGAAAGCATGATGTCGGCGGGTGCGTTCGGGTCCGGCGCGGTCCCGTCATCGGCGATCGACAGGCCGGCATTCCTAAGCAACGTCGTCTTGCCGCTGCCCGGGGTTCCGATCACCAGATAGCG
This sequence comes from Phyllobacteriaceae bacterium, assembly GCA_040255475.1. Classification (GTDB taxonomy): domain Bacteria; phylum Pseudomonadota; class Alphaproteobacteria; order Rhizobiales; family Rhizobiaceae; genus Mesorhizobium_L. The sequence goes on from JBDZVC010000052.1 coordinate 18,657, forward strand.
CGGCAGTGTACGATCTCGCCGGCCGGGCATGCTCAGCCATCGTTGCTCACCGAGAGCATGGC
>JBDZVC010000447.1:0-3423 GCA_040255475.1 Phyllobacteriaceae bacterium
CTCCGATACCGAGATCGTCGGCTGAGGATTATCTCCTGTCGGCCGGCTCGTCAGGCCGGCCGACGAATATAGGCCGTTTCCGCTTCGGCGGGAACGTTGCGCGCGCTCGTGAAGGCCAAGAACTCTTCCTCGGGCACGGCCGCGCTGTAGAGCAGCCCCTGAAATATCTCGCATCCGAAGAGATGCAGGAAAATGCGCTGCTTGTCGTCCTCGACATGCTCGGCGACGGCGGTCAGGCCGAGCGTCGTCGCCATGGCGAGGATCGTGCGCACGAGCGCACGGTCGCTTTCCCGCGTCTCGATATCCGCGACGAAACCGCCGTCGATCTTGAGCTCGTCGAAAGGCAGTTTTTTCAGATGGATGAGTGAGGAATAGCCTGTTCCAAAATCGTCCAGCGAGAAGCGGATGCCGAGTTTTTTCAGTTCGGCCATGCGCGACGCCGTGCGTTCCTGGTCGCGCGCCATGACGTTTTCGGCGAATTCGAGCGTCAGGCAGGAGGCGTCGACGCCATATTCCTGCACGAGCCGTGTCAGATCCGGCACGAAAGTGGCGTTCGCGAAGGACTGCACGGATATGTTTACCGCCAGCCTGATATGCGATGTAGCGGGGTTTCGCTGCCAGCGCGCCAGAGCGGCGATGGCCCGGGCGAGCACGAAATCGCCAATCTCATGGATGAGGCCGCAATGTTCGGCAAGCGGTATGAATATGCCGGGGGGGATATTGCCCAGTTCCGGATGGCGCCAGCGTAGCAGCGCCTCGGCACCGCAGACGTGGCCTTCGCGGTCGACCTGCGGCTGGAAATGCAGGGCGAGCTGATCGCCGGAAATCGCCGCGCGCAGATCGTTGAGAAGCCGGAAACGCTGCGATTCCAGTTCGAGCGAGGCTGGATCGAAGAGCGAGATGCCGTTCCGTCCGCCGCTCTTCGCCTCGTACATGGCTATGTCGGCCCGGCGAACCAGTTCCTCCGCGCCCGACTCGCTGCCGTCGAAGGTAACGACGCCGATGCTTGCCGAGCCCCTGTGATGGACCGGCCCGAGCACGAATGTGTCGCGGAGCGCCGATAGCGCCCTGTCGGCAACGGCAAGGGCGTGCCGGCTGCCCTCGGGCAGCTCGTCCGCCAGGTCTTCCAGCATGATGACGAATTCGTCGCCGCCCATGCGCGAGACTATCCCGTACTCGCCGGTGCATTCGCAGAGGCGTTCGGCCACCTGCATGAGATACTGGTCGCCGACATGATGGCCCTGGCTGTCGTTGAGGTTCTTGAAATTGTCGAGATCGATAAAGAGGAGCGCGCCGACACGCCCCCGTTTACGCGCGCAGGCGATTGCGGCCGCGGTGCGGTCCCTCAGCATGCGGCGGTTGGGCAGGCGGGTGAGCGGATCGAAATAGGCGAGCTCCTCGATCTCCATCGCCTGCTTCTTGCGCGCGGAGATGTCCATCAGGTAACCGTGCCAGGTGATCGCGCCTTCGTCCTGTTCCGGCTTGGCGACGATGCGTAGCCATCTGGATTCACCGCCGGGCGTGCGCACGCGGAACTCATGGTCCCAGGGAGAGAGGCTTCTGCGCGAGGAAGTGAGCGAGCGGAGATAGGCCGGCCGGTCTTCGCGGACGATCAAATCGACGAACTGAGCGGTCGTCAGGATGCTCCTTTCTTCGGGCAGGCCAATGACGCGTCCGAAGCCGTGGCTGAGATACTGAACCGAATAGGAGCCATTCGGATTGCGACGGAACTGGAACAGACCACCGGGGAGTTGGCTGGTGAGCTTCTGTATCTGCTCCTCCAGTTGCCGGCGCTTGATCGTCTCCGTGATCTCGCGGACAGAGCCTTCGTAATAGAGAGGCTTTCCGATTTTCGGATCGCACACGATCCTGGCCGACTCGGTGATCCAGATGCGTTCGCGCGTCTTGTGCCGATAGACCTCGGAGACGAAATCCTCGACCCTGCCATCACGATTGAGAATGTCCCTGAATTCGGCGCGCCGGTCCGGATCGACATACCATTCCGTGGCTATGTCGTTCACGGAAGCCAGCATTTCAGCCTCGTTCTCATAGCCGTTCAGCCGCACGAGCGCGCGGTTCGCAGCCAGTTGGTGTCCGTCGAGAGAGGAACGGTAGATGCCGTCATGCAGGTTTTCGATCAGTTCCGCCGTGTTCTTACGCTCCTGGAGCGCGGCGCGGTAGCGTCGGCGATAGAGGATGAGCGCGCCGATCAACACCGCTGAAAAGACGATACCCGCCGCGGTAACCCATACCCCGGCGGCGCCTGTCTCCTGCAGAAAGGTGGAAGCTGAAATCATACACGCCGACATGCCATTACGCCCTGCATAACGTAACGGCAGCAGGCTTGCGAAAAGTCTAATTCACGGGAATTCCCGACGGCATCATTAATTTACGGTTGCCGCCGTGCCGCAAACACTCATTTGTTGCAGAGATGTCGGCAGGACAGGGCCCATGCCACAGGCATAACGTAGCGTTTCAGCTCCGTTTCCAGCGCCTTGCCGCGATTTCATCATCCTCGCGCGCGTCCACCCAGCCGCCGTCGCCGCCATCCTTGGGATGCTCCTTCTTCCAGAAGGGCGCGCGCGACTTCAGGTAGTCCATAAGGAAGAACGCGGCGTCGAAAGCCGCGTGGCGATGGGTGGATACGGTCACGACGAGAACGATGTTGTCGCCGGGCGCGAGCCGGCCGTAACGGTGGATGACGCTGACGCCGTTGAGCGGCCAGCGCTCCATGGCTTCGGACGCGATGCGCGCGATTTCCTCTTCCGCCATCGCCGGGTAGTGCTCGAGTTCCAGCGCCGAGAGTCGGCCGCCCTCGTCGCGGCAGAGACCGGTGAAGGTGACGACGGCGCCGACATCGCGCCGCCCGTGCGTCAGCCGCGCCACCTCCGCCGAGGTATCGAAATCCTCGGCCTGGATGCGGACGAGCGGGACGACGTGCGCCGACATCTCTCAGCCGCCGGTCATGGGTGGGAAAAGCGCAATCTCGCGCGCGCCGGCAATCGCCTCGGCATGGTCGGCATGCTCATGGTCGATCGCCACGCGGATCACGTCGGCATGCTCGAGGGCAGCCTCGTATTCCTCGCCGCGCCCCTTCAGCCAGCCGAGCAGGTCCTTCACGGTGCGTACTTCACCCGGCAGGACGATATCTTCCTCGGTGCGGCCGATACGCTCACGCACCCAAGCGAAATAGACGAGCTTCAGGGCCTTTCCGCTCGTCCCGGTTTCATTCGTCAATGACATGCTTCAGTCCAGCCCGGAAATAATCATAGCCTGTGTAGAGCGTGATGATGGCCGAAATCCAGAGGAGGACGATGCCGATCTCGGTCGCGTGCGGCAAAACCTTGTCGCCCGCGGGCCCGGCGATGAGGAAGCCGAGCGAAATCATCTGCACCGTGGTCTTCCATTTGGCGAGACGGGTGA
>JBDZVC010000448.1:0-3422 GCA_040255475.1 Phyllobacteriaceae bacterium
TCCTGGCGCCGCTCTTGCTCTCGCAGGTAGCCGCGCCAGGCGATCAGCCGATTTGAAGGCCGCCTTTGCAGATGAGGAAAAGGGCAAAGGAGAAACGATGCATGGCCGATATGTTGGCCATGCTCCCGGGATTGTCAAACCGGTATGGACGGGCGGTTCGCCGCATGGGGCGGAGTGGGCCCGCGGAAGGATGGTGCGCTCGGCAGGACTTGAACCTGCAACCTACGGATTCGAAGTCCGGTGCTCTATCCATTTGAGCTACGAGCGCGGACCGACAAGGGGACGGTCTAAAGCTGTTCCATCAGTGCAGCAGCGCCGGAAGTCACGGCCTTGCCGGGGCTGTCCTCGATGTTGAGCGCCTTCACCGTACCGTCTTCCACGATCATCGAGAAACGCTGCGAACGGAGGCCGAGACCGCCCTTGCTGAGGTCGGTTTCCAGTCCCAGCGAGCGGATGAAGTCGCCATTGCCGTCGGCGAGATAGAGGATCTTGCCTTCGCCGCCGGTGAACCGCGCCCATGCGCCCATGACATGATGATCGTTGACCGCGACGACGGCGATCTGGTCGACGCCCTTGGCGATGATCGCGTCGTGGTTTTCGAGATAGCCGGGCAGGTGGTTGTTGCTGCAGGTCGGCGTGAAGGCGCCGGGCACGGCGAACAGCACCACCTTCTTGCCGGCGAAGACGTCTGTAGTGGTGATGTCCTTCGCGCCGTCCTCCGTCATCGTCTTGAACGTCGCCTCGGGCAGTTTGTCGCCCACTTTGATGGTCATTTCATCTCTCCTGACTGGGGATCGGAACTGGATTGCTGGCGGTTTGAATAATTGAAAGGCGTGGCTTGTCCAGCAGTTTGCGGGAAATCTTACGGCAGGGAAACCGTTCCGGCGACGGCCTCGCCGTTCTGGACCAGCGTATAGGCTGCAGTGGTGCCGGGCGTGGCCTTGTCCGGCTGCTCGTAGAGCGGCACCGAAAAACCCGTCTTGCCGTCCTTGTCGGCGAGGCGTGTCGGCGGGCCGAAGGAATAGCCTTCTGGCGCGGCAAGGAAAAGCTCCGCCGCCTCGCCCGATTGGGGAAGCTCCGCCGTTATCCTCAGGGCCTTGCCTGCCTTTTCCGCCTCGGTGAGACGGAAGCCGGATCGCGCGGCGGCGGGAGCGGCCCCGAATGCCTGCGTCACGATTGCGTTGTCGCCGGGGTTTTTCGGATCCGCACCTGGATCGAGCTTGAGTTCGGCCTGCAGCGGGATGCAGATCGTCTGGCAGATGCCGAGGAATACACGGGCCTCGATCTGTTCTGCCTTGCCGTCCGGCATCTTCAGGCGGATCGCGAAGCTCACCGGCGCTTCATAGCCGTTCCACACGGTTCCGCCTTCATCGAAGCGCTGTGGTACAGGATAGGCGACGCCTGCGAGCGTCGCGCCGGTAAGCGAAATTGTCGGCGGCACGCCGGTGTCGCCCGGGTCGCGCCAATAGGTCTTCCATCCGGGCTTGAGGTCGATCTGCAGCGCGCCGAGCAATATTCCGTCGGCGTCCGGCTCTCCCGAGGTCACGAGCCGTACGGCGCCACCCTGCACGTCCGCCCACGGACTGGAAGAGGCAGCGGCGACACCCGGAACGGCGCAGGAAAGAGCGGAGGCGAGGACAAGGACAGGCAGGCTTTTCATGGCCGGACTTTGGTTTCGCAATTCGTCATTGGCAACGCCCGTAGCCGCGATAGCCATCATTTTTCCGTGAATCGCCCGGACAAATCGACTTTCGGCCGGCTTCCAACGCCAGTGGAAAAACGCTAGCCTTGCCCGATGGACCTGCACGACCTCAAAAGGAACCCTCGCGGGGGAGGTTATCTGGACGACCAGTTCCTGGTCGCCATGCCCGGCATGCTCGACGAGCGCTTCGCCCGCTCGGTCGTCTATGTCTGCGCGCATGGCGAGGACGGAGCGCTCGGCCTCATCGTCAACCAGAAACAGCAGATGCGCTTTCCCGACCTTCTGGTTCAACTCGGCGTCGTGAAGGAAAAGGAGGCGATCCATCTGCCGGTGGAGACGCGCGATCTCGTCGTGCGTCATGGCGGCCCGGTGGACAGAAGCCGGGGCTTTGTCCTGCATAGCGGCGATTTCGTCGTGGAATCTTCCATGCCTGTATCGGATGCGGTGTGCCTTACCGCGACCGTCGACATATTGCGGGCCATTTCCAGCGGGCGCGGGCCCGAACATGCGCTGATGGCGCTCGGCTATTCGGGTTGGGGCGCCGGCCAACTCGAGACGGAGATCGCGCAGAATGGCTGGCTGACTTGCCCGGCCGATCCCGAATTGCTGTTCGGCGACGATATCGACAGCATGTATGACCGCATCCTGGCCTCGATCGGCGTGAACGTCACGCATCTGAGCAGCATCGCGGGCCATGCCTGAGCGGGGTGCGTGCCATAATGAGGCCGTCATAGGCTAATCGTATGATCCCCGTACCTCGCGCCTTGCGCGGTCGGTCCTCAACAAGGGAGAAGTCAGATGTCCTCGTCCGCGCTCAGCAAGATCGCCATCGCCGCCCTCGGCATCCTTGCCTACAAGAACCGTGACAAGATCGGCGGTATGCTGGGCGATCTTGGCGACAGTCTCGGTGTCACGCCGGGCTCCCCGGGTCCTTCCACGGGCGGTCTGGGCGATTTGCTCGACAGCTTCAAGAATGCCGGCCATGGCGAAGCGGCCGATTCATGGGTGGGCACCGGTCCCAACAAGGCGATTGCGCCGGAGCATGTCGAGAAGGCGATCAGCCCTGAAGTGCTCGACCAGCTTGCCCAGCAGACCGGCATGTCGCGCTCGGAAATCCTCGACAGGCTGTCGAAGGACATTCCCGATGCAGTCAACGAGATGACCCCGGACGGCAAGCTTCCGCCCGAGCCGGCAGGCAAGGGTCCGTGGGCAGCATAGGGAAGCTCGAACTCACCAAACTGAATTGAGGCCGGGCGCCGTCCGTCTATTCCGCTGCGCCTGATTTGGCGCGGGAAGTCACGAATTCTTCCTTCAGCATCCTGAGCATGGCCTCGGCGGGGCCGGGCGCGCCGAAGGCGAAGCTCTGTACGAATTCGCAGCCCATCTCGCGAAGCTGGTGCGCGTCCGCCTCGTTCGAAACGCCTTCGGCAACGACGGCCAGCCCGAGTTCGTGCGCCATGCTGATGATCGATTTCAGGAGCACGGGCCGCTTCGGGCTCGGATCGTCGATGAAGCTCTTGTCGATCTTGATCGTGTCGAAGGGGAAGCGCGTCAGATAGGAGAGCGAGGAATAGCCTGTGCCGAAATCGTCGAGCGAAAGGCCGATGCCGAGCCGTTTCAGCCTCGCCAGCACATGGGTGGACTGCTCCGGATTGTCCATGACCAGCGACTCGGTCAGTTCGAGCCGGAAGCAGCGCGGCTCGAGATTCGAGCGCGCGAT
>JBDZVC010000449.1:0-3422 GCA_040255475.1 Phyllobacteriaceae bacterium
TGGAACTTCGACCTCCTGCCGGAACCCGGCCACAAGATGCCGGCCTTCATCAATCTCCAGCAATATTACGTCGAGCAATATCTGGTCGAGCGTACGGCGGATTTCCCCGACCTGATCGACCTCCGATGGAAAAACCGCCTCGTGTCGCTGGAAAAGCTAGCCAAGGGCGCACGGTTGGCAGTCGAAACGCCTGACGGCGCCTACACGCTCGAAGCGGACTGGCTCATCGCCTGCGACGGCGCGCGTTCTTCCGCGCGTTCGCAACTCAGCCTCGATCTGGAGGGCCATGCCTTCGAGGAACGGTTCCTGATCGCCGATGTCGAGATGAAGGCGGATTTCCCGTCCGAGCGCTGGTTCTGGTTTGAGCCGACCTTCCATTCCGGCCAGTCGGCGCTTCTCCACAAGCAGCCGGACGACATCTACCGCATCGACCTTCAGCTTGGACCGGATGCCGACCTTGAGGAGGAGAAGAAGCACGGGCACGTCATCCCGCGCATCGAGAAGGTACTTGGCCATTCCGATTTCACGCTCGACTGGGTATCGGTCTACACCTTCCAGTGCGGGCGGCTTCAGAACTTCGTCCATGGTCGCGTGATCTTCGCGGGCGACAGCGCCCACATCGTTTCGCCCTTCGGCGCGCGCGGGGGAAATGGCGGCATCCAGGATGTCGACAATCTCGCCTGGAAGCTGGCGCTGGTGCTGAAGGGCGAAGCGCCGGAAAGCCTGATCATCACCTATGACGAGGAGCGCGTCTTCGGCGCCGACGAGAACATTTTGAACTCGGCCCGCGCCACCTCCTTCATGACGCCGAAATCGAAGATGGAACGGCTCTTCCGCGACAGCGTGCTTCATCTTGCGGGCGAGCATGATTTCGCCCGGCGGATGGTCAATTCGGGACGCCTGTCGAAACCGTGTTCGCTGACGGGGTTTTCTTTGCAGTCGGTGGCGGAAGGCGAGGGCGGTGTTGCGTCGGGGACCGCGATGCCGGATGCGCCGGTCGGGAGTGGCGAGGTAAGCTGGCTGCTCAATCATCTCGGCGGCCGCTTCGCGGTGATGGCGGTGGAGGCGGAATTGCCGGAAGAAACGCCGGAGGGCGTGGACCGCGTCATCGTGACCCGCGATCCGGGGCAGCGGCGCGTTATCGCCGACACGATCCTTCTGGATACGGAAGGCCTTGCGACAGCCCGCTATGGCGCGGGCATGGTCTATATCGTCCGGCCAGACCAGCACATCGCCGCGTGCTTCCGCGACGCCGCGCCGGCGAAGATCGCAGTTGCACTGGCGCGGGCGATGGGGAGGGCGCTTTCATGAGCAGTGAAGTAGAGATCGGGCGCGATCGCCTCGGCCCGCACGGCGACGAGTTCTATGCCGCGCTCATGGTCGCGCATGAAGGGCTTTCCTTCGAGGAAAGCGCGGCGCTCAACGCACGGCTGGTGCTTGTGCTGGCCAATCTTGTCGGGGATCCGGAGAGGTTGGAAAAGGCTCTGGCGGTAGCGCGAAAAGGAGCTTTCTGACATGCCGGGACAGAGGCGCATTCCGGTCAAGCCTGAGAGGATGTTGGCCGAGCTCGACGAACTCCGCGGCATCGGCGGCGACGGCAAGGGCGTCCGCCGCCCGGCTTTCAGCGATGCTGACATAGAAGCGCGGGTCTGGCTCGCGGGCCGGATGAAAGAAGCTGGGCTGGACGCCGTGGCGGATCCATGGGGCAATCTGTTCGGCCTTCCGCCGGGAGACGGACCCTGTCTTCTGGTCGGCTCGCACAGCGACACCCAGCCGCTCGGCGGCTGGCTCGACGGCATATACGGCGTGGCGTGCGGGCTGGAACTCGCCCGCGCGGCGCGCGAAGCCGGCGGGCCGCGCATCGCGGCCGTTTCCTTCCAGGACGAGGAAGGCCGTTTCGGGGGCCTGACCGGCAGCGCCGTCTGGGCTGGCGCACTGGCCCGGGACGAGGCCGACAAACTCGTCGATGCGGATGAGATCAGTTTCGCCGAACTGCGCCGACGCACGTGCGAGATCGCAGAGGTTCGCGAGGCGCCGCCGACGCTCTTCAGCGCCTATATCGAGGCGCATATCGAACAGGGTATCGTACTCGACAAGGCGGGCGAAACACTCGGCGTGGTGGACGCTATTGTCGGCGTACGGGAGGCCACGCTCGTCTTTTCCGGCGAGGCGAACCATGCCGGTACAACCCCGATGCCCCTGCGCCGCGACGCCGTTCGCGGCTTCTACCGCTTTGCCGCGGAACTGGACGCCGCCTTCGCGCCGCTGGTCACCGAGCGCACCGTCTGGACGCTCGGCCGCATCGTCGTGGAACCGAACGCGCCCTCGATCGTGCCTGGCTCGGCGACGGTTTCGGTGCAGATGCGCGATCCTAACGCCGCCCGGCTCGACCGTATGCTAGCCGAAGCGCTCGCGGTTGCCGATCGCGTGGCAAAGGCTCAGAAACTCGATCTGTCCGTCACCCCCGGCTTCACCGCCGATCCGGTTCCGATGGATGCACGAATGATCGATGCGTTGGCCGATGCCGCGGCCCGCATCGCACCCGAACGTTGGCGCCGCATGCCCTCCGGCGCGCTTCATGACGCGACAAATGTCTCGCGCGTCCTGCCCTCGGCCATGCTCTTCGTGCCGTCCATCGGTGGCATCAGCCACAATCCGGATGAGGATACGAAACGGCCTGACCTGGAGGCAGGGCTGTTGGTGCTCGCCGAGGCGATCCCGCGACTCTCATAATTGACAGGCCGGCCTGCAGGTTGCCCGACAGGCCGGCCTGTTCCGCGCCGGCTTTCCCGGCCGGTCGCGTTTCCTCCCTTGGAAACCTACTCCGCGGCTTCGACCTTGATGACGCCGCGCCGGATCTGGTCTTCCTCGATCGACTCGAACAGGGCGCGGAAATTGCCTTCCCCGAAACCTTCGTCGCCCTTCCTCTGGATGAACTCGAAGAAGATCGGGCCAATCACAGTCCTGGAGAAAATTTGCAGCAGGATCTTGGTCGTGCCGCCATCGACCACGCCCTCGCCATCGATGAGGATGCCGTATTTCTTCATCCGCTTGATTGGCTCGTCATGGCCGTTCACGCGACCATACGACATCTCGTAATAGGTGTCGGGCGGGCCAGGCATGAACTTCAGACCACGGTCGGCCAGCATATCGGTCGCGTCGTAGATGTTGTCGGTACCGACGGCGATGTGCTGGATGCCTTCGCCCTTGTACTTCTTCAGGTATTCGGCGATCTGGCTGGTCTCGTCCTTGGATTCGTTGAGAGGAATACGGATCTTGCCGCAGGGCGAGGTGATCGCGCGGGAAACCAGCCCGGTGATGCGCCCGTCAATGTCGAAGAAGTGGATTTGCTTGAAGCCGAACAGGTCGCGATAGAAATCCCACCACTTGTCCATGTTGCCGCGATAGACGTTGTGGGTCAG
>JBDZVC010000450.1:0-3416 GCA_040255475.1 Phyllobacteriaceae bacterium
TCGAGCTGGTCGGCCTTGTAGTAGAATTCGATGATCGAGCGCGGCAGCACCGTGCCTTCCTCGATGCCGAGCCGCTTGGCGAGCGAACCCGCGGCGATATTGCGCACAACCACTTCGAGCGGGATGATCTCGACTTCCTTGATCAACTGCTCGCGCATGTTGAGGCGGCGGATGAAATGGGTCGGGATGCCCATCCGGTTCAGATGATTGAAGATGTACTCCGAGATGCGGTTGTTGAGCACACCCTTGCCGTCCACGATCTCGTGCTTTTTCTTGTTGAAGGCGGTGGCGTCGTCCTTGAAGAACTGGACGAGCGTACCCGGCTCGGGACCTTCATAGAGGACCTTGGCCTTGCCTTCGTAGATGCGGCGGCGACGGTTCATGGATCGTTTCTCTGGGTTGAAGTCTCTGGGTTTAAGGGCCGGTGTGCCGCTCCGGCGGAAGACGGCGCGGCTGCGACCGTTGGTGGCTGTTCAATGCGGGTCTCTATCGCAATAGCGGTTCCGGCTCAATTGGCAATCGGCCCCATCAACCGAATTAAGAAGTCGCAGGCACGAGTCATTGCGGCATCTTGACCCGATGGCGCCATTTTGATTTCTGCAGTCAACACCCATATAGGGCGGCAAATCATTTCCGTTACGGAGGGACCATCATGACCAGCATGGATGATCGGCAAAAAGGCTTCGAGCGGAAATTCGCGTTCGACGAGGAACTGCGCTTCAAGGCGACCGCGCGGCGCAACAAGCTGTTCGGGCTCTGGATCGCGGAAAAGCTCGGCAAAAGCGGTGCCGATGCCGACGCCTACGCCAAGAGCGTCGTCATCGCCGACCTCGCCGAAGCGGGCGACCAGGACGTTATCCGCAAGGTCCGGGCTGACCTGGATAGAGCGGGCGTATCGCTTTCCGACGGCGAGTTGCAGCTTCGGCTGGTCGATCTCATGACCGAGGCCGTCAGCCAGATCGAGGCTGCCCGTTCCTGACAGCCGGTAGCCGGGAGCGGCCGAGGCTTTTTGTTGGGCCACGGTCTTCCGGGCAGCGGCTCCATCTGATTGAATGCCACGGGATTCAACCAGATGGGCACTGTCATGACACTTGCTGCGCGCCTCCGGGCAGGCGAAACCCTTTTTACGGCCTGGTCCGGCATTCCCGACTCGATAACGATCGAGACGGTGGCCCGAACCGGCTTCGAAGTGGTGACGCTCGACATGCAGCATGGCGCCCATCACGAGGACAGCGTCGCGCGCGGCATGTTGCCGATCCTCGAAGCGGGGAAGCATGCGGTGGTGCGCATTCCCGTCGGACGCTTCGATATGGCGTCTCGCGCGCTCGATTTCGGCGCGGAGGCGATTATCGCGCCGATGATCAATTCGGCGGACGATGCGCGCCGCTTCGCCGCCGCGATGAAATATCCACCGCTCGGCGAACGTTCCTGGGGGCCGACCTTCGGCCTGCCGCGGCGCCAGAAGATGCCTGATCTCAAGGCGTGGCTGAAGAATTCCAACGCCGACACGATTTCCTTCGCCATGATCGAGACGCGCCAGGCACTCGACGCGCTGGACGATATTCTCGCCGTGCCGGGTATCGACGCCATCTTCGTCGGCCCGGGCGATTTCTCGATCGCCTGGACGAACGGGGATCAGATCAACACCTCGCTCGAGGAGATGATGCCGGCGATCGAGCATATCGCCAGACGCACCCTCGATGCCGGCAAGCTGACCGCCATATTTGCCGTCGATCCGACCATTTCCGGACGCTATGTCGACATGGGCTACCGCATGATCGCTCTCGGCAACGAGAACACGTACATGGCGCTTGGCGCCAGCGACCTGATCGGCCGCGCACGCGCCTCGATTAAGAAGTAATTCACGCGGGAAACAGCCTTATCCGCGCGGCTTTCCGGCCACGGCCCATAGGACGCGGGTGGAACGCAGCTCGACGTGTCGCCTGGAATCGATATCGCGGAAGGCTGATCAGTCGAGCACGATCCCGGTCGGCTGGCCGGGCTCGAGCAAACGCAGCCTTTCGCCGAAGCCGAGCGTGGCGAAGGAATGCCGGAGGTCTTCGCCGCTCTGGCGGAAATGTCGCCAGCCGTCATAATGCAGCGGCACGATCAGCGCATCCGGGAAGGCGTGGGCGGTCTCGATCACATCGTTGACATCCATGGTCAGATGGAACGGCCCGCGCGTCTGCGCCGAACCGGCAAACGGCATGACCAGTCCAACATCGAACCGCCGCGCGACCTCGGCAACGCCGTCGTACCAGACGGTGTCGCCCGTGACGTAGATCGCTCGTTTCGTCATCCCTTCCAGCACGAAGCCGATAACGTCGCCGGAAAGCGGCTCGATCCCAGCCGGCCCGTGGCGTGCCGGCGTCGCGGTGACGGTAAGCTGGCTGCCATCCGGCTTCGTCAGGCTCGTGCGTGTCCACGGTTCAACTCCTTCCGCGTGGCCGCCGAGGCGCGAGGCGCCGGCCGTGGTCGTCAGCACGCGCTCCGCCCTCTGGAGGAATGCACGCCCCGAATTGTCGAGATTGTCGGAATGCTGGTCATGACTAAGAAGTACCGCGTCGACCCTTCCGATGTGGCCCGGCGCAATGGCAGGTCCCGCCGTCTTCACGAGCTTCACGTGAGGCAGGTCGTATTCGCCCGGTTGGTCGAAAGTCGGGTCGGTCAAGAGCCGGAATCCGCCGATTTCGATGAGCGCGGTCGGGCCGCCGATCAGTGTCAGGGTGAGACCGGACATCAACTATGCTCGTCTGAGGATTTTAGGCGCTGAACGTGCAAGAGATAGGCGTTGCGGTGGGTGAGACAAGGGCTCCTCCACGGAGCGTTGAGAAGAAGCCAGCCCGATTACAGACGCGACAGGAAGCTCGCGAAGGCCATGGAGCCTTCCGGCCACGGCCCGTAGCCGGCCGCGTCGTCGATGTGGCCCGCTTCGCCGGCGTCGATGAAGAGCGATCCCCATGCGGCGGCGATGTCCTCGGCCGTATCGAATGCGCAGAATGGATCGTTTCGGCTGGCGACGGTGATCGACGGGAAGGGCAGGGGATCGCGCGGATACGGCCCGAAGGTCCGCAAATGGCGCGGCCGGATGGCGGCGTTGGCCACGTCCGGCGGAGCCACGAAAAACGCACCGGCGACGGGTTTCTGGAATTTATCGAGCGCCTGAACCGCCGTTGCGACGCCGAGCGAATGCGCCACGATCACGGCTGGCCTTTCGGCACTGTTGACCGTGTCGGCAAGCGCCTTCACCCAGTCCTCGCGGACCGGTTTGTTCCATTCCGCCTGCTCTACCCTTCGTCCGGTCGAAAGGCGTGAGAGCCAACGGCTCATCCAGTGTTCCGGCCCGGAATCCTTGAAGCCGGAAACGAACAATATGTCTGCGTCCTTGACTTTCATGGCGCGCATGTAGGCCGTGC
>JBDZVC010000451.1:0-3413 GCA_040255475.1 Phyllobacteriaceae bacterium
GCAAAAAGAGAATAGATATTCCATATTGACTTGAACATGGAATTTACATTTCATATTGACGGTAACGCGCAACCGTTGCACACGTTTGCAAAACCAACGATCCCCGGAGGAGCGCATGGCCAGGGCTGAAGCCCCAAACGAACAGGGGCAACTCGACGTCATCACCATCGGCCGCGCCTCCGTCGACCTTTACGGCCAGCAGATCGGCTCCCGCCTCGAAGACAGCACGAGCTTTGCCAAATCCGTCGGCGGCTGCCCCGCCAACATCGCCATCGGCACCGCGAGGCTTGGCCTGAGATCGGCGCTGGTGACGCGGGTCGGCGACGAGCAGTTCGGCACTTTCATCCGCGAGCAGTTGGTGAGGGAAGGCGTGGAAACCGCCGGAATCGTTACCGATCCGGCGCGGCTGACGGCGCTTGCCTTCGTTTCGGTCGAGAATGACAAATCCTTCCCGCTGCTCTTCTATCGCGAGAATTGCGCCGATATGGCGCTTTGCGGGGACGATATCGACGAGGCGTTCTTTTCGCGCGCCCGCGCGGTGGTCGTCACTGGCACGCATTTCTCGCGCCCCGACAGCGACGCCGCGCAGAAAAAGGCGATCCGGATCATGCGCGGGAAGGGCGGCAAGGTCGCCTTCGACATCGACTACCGTCCGAACCTCTGGGGCCTCGCCGGCCATGCAGCCGGCGACGAACGCTATGTGAAATCCGACCGGGTTTCGCAGCACCTGAAAACCGTGCTGCCCGACTGCGACCTGATCGTCGGCACGGAAGAGGAAGTGCTGATCGCTTCCGGCGAGGACGACCTCCTGAAGGCGCTGAAGACTATCCGGGCACTCTCCGATGCCGTCATCGTGCTGAAGCGCGGGCCGATGGGCTGCATCGTCTATGAAGGCGCCATTCCCGACGATCTCGAGAAAGGCATCGTCGGGCAGGGCTTTCCGATCGAGGTCTATAATGTGCTCGGCGCGGGCGACGCCTTCATGTCCGGTTTCCTGCGTGGATGGCTGGGCGGAGAGAGCTTCGAGACGGCGGCGACATGGGCGAACGCCTGCGGTGCCTTCGCCGTGTCGCGACTGCTCTGCTCGCCGGAGAGCCCGACCTTCGAGGAATTACGGTATTTCCTCGAGCATGGATCAAAGCACCATGCGCTGCGCAAGGACGAGGCGATCAACCACGTCCACTGGGCGACGACACGGCGCGGCGATATCCCGCTCCTGATGGGGTTTGCCTGCGACCACCGTTCGCAATTCGAGGAGATGGCGGCGCGGGTGGGTGCCGACGCAGCGCGGATTTCGGCCTTCAAGGTGCTGGCCGTAAAGGCAGCGGCCAAGGTGGCCGGGAGTCGGCATGGCTACGGCATGCTGATCGACGAGAAATATGGCCGTGAAGCCTTTTTTGAGGCTGCAAGGCACGGCTTCGACTGGATTGGCCGGCCGGTAGAACTGCCGGGCTCGCGGCCGCTCCACTTTGAGGCCGGTCAGGACATCGGCTCGCAGCTTGTCGAATGGCCGGTGACGCATACGATAAAGTGCCTCTGCTTCTACCATCCCGACGATCCGGCCGCGCTGAAGGAGGAGCAGCAGCAGAAGCTGCTCGCGCTTTTCCAGGCGTCGCGGAAGGTCGGTCGCGAATTGCTGATCGAGATCATCGCCGGTAAGAACGGCGTGCTGGAAGACGACACCATCGCGAAGGTGCTCAATGAACTCTACGCGCTCGGCATCAGGCCGGATTGGTGGAAGCTCGAGCCGCAGGCTTCCAAGGCGGCCTGGAAGAATATCGAGGTGGCCATTGCGCGCAACGACCCGTGGTGCCGGGGTGTAGTGCTCCTCGGGCTCGATGCCCCTGCCGCCGAACTCGAAGCGGCCTTCTCCGCGACCGCGGATGCGTCTATCGTAAAAGGGTTCGCTGTCGGGCGCACCATCTTCGCCCACGCGGCGGAGGAATGGCTGGCCGGGCGGATGGACGACGAGGCCGCGATTGTCGAGATGGCCGACCGTTTCGGCCAACTGACAAAGGCGTGGCTGGCGACGCGCAAGCGCGCCGCAGCCTGACGGAATAGCCGGCGGGGCGGGAGGCGCGAGGAGGACAGATGACAAAGAAAATCCGCCTGACCATGGCGCAGGCGCTCGCCCGCTTCCTGACTCGCCAGATGACGGAGATCGACGGCGAGAAGATGCCGCTCTTCGGCGGCGTGTGGGCGATCTTCGGACACGGCAATGTCGCCGGTATGGGCGAGGCGCTCTACCAGGTGCGCCGCGACCTGCCGACCTATCGTGCGCATAACGAGCAGGCGATGGTCCACGCGGCGGTCGGCTTCGCCAAGGCGAATTTCCGCCGCCGCATGATGGCTGCGACCACCTCCATCGGCCCTGGCGCGACCAATATGGTGACTGGGGCGGCACTCGCGCATGTCAACCGCCTGCCGGTGCTGCTCCTGCCGGGCGACGTCTTCGCCACCCGCATTCCGGATCCGGTTTTGCAGCAGGTCGAGGATTTTGGCGACGGCACCGTCTCGGCGAACGACTGCTTCCGTCCCGTCTCCCGCTATTTCGACCGCATCACTCGGCCTGAGCAGATCGTGGCGGCGCTGACCCGAGCGATGGCCGTGCTGACCGATCCGGCGGAATGCGGGCCGGTGACGCTTTCGCTCTGTCAGGACGTGCAGGCCGAAGCCTTTGACTATCCGGAAAGCTTCTTCGAGGAACGGCTGTGGCTGCCGCGCCGGCAGCGGCCGGACGAGAGTGAATTGCAGGCGGCCGTCGCGGCGCTGCGCAAGGCGAAGGCGCCACTCATCGTCTCCGGTGGCGGCACGCTCTATTCCGGTGCTTCCGCCGCGCTCGAGGTTTTGGCCGGCAAGTCCGGCATACCGGTCACGGAAACGCAGGGTGGCAAATCGAGCCTGCCCGACGGCAACCCGCTCAATATGGGCGCGATCGGCGTTACCGGAACCTCGGCCGCCAACCAATTGGCAGAAAAGGCCGATGTCGTGCTCGCGGTCGGCACACGCTTTCAGGATTTCACGACCGGATCGTGGGCGCTCTTCCGCAATCCGGACAAGACCATCATCGGCCTCAATGTGCAGCCTTTCGATGCTTTCAAGCACCGGGCGCTGCCGCTTGTCGGCGACGCCCGCGTCGGGCTGACGGAGCTTGCCGAACAACTCGGCGGCTGGGCCGCGCCAAAGGCCTGGACGGACAAGGCCAGGAAGGGCAAGGCCGAATGGCGCAAGGCCGCCGATGCCGTCACCGCCTCGACCAACGCGCCGCTGCCTTCCGACGCGCAGGTGATCGGCTCGGTGCAGCGCGCCATGGGCGACGGCGTCGTGCTGGTCCATGCGGCCGGCGGCCTGCCGGGAGAGTTGCACAAGCTCTGGCAGGCGGACTGGCCGGGCTCCTATCACGGCGAATACGG
>JBDZVC010000053.1:0-18593 GCA_040255475.1 Phyllobacteriaceae bacterium
GCACTCATGCCGCCGCTTCCTCACGTTCGAACAGCAACTCACGCAGATGCGCCGTTATACGAACGAATAGGGGATCGCTCCTGAACGTGCTTTTCCTTGGTCGCGGAACGGGTATGTCCACGATTTCGCGGATTTGCCCGGGAGCCGGCGTGAACACGACGACCTTGTCGGCGAGCAGCACCGCCTCGTCGATGTGATGGGTCACGAAGAGCACCGTGCGCGGTCTCACGGCGAGCTCGCGGCCGAACCACTCGCCCAGCTCCTCGCGCTTCATTTCGTCGAGAGCCGAGAAGGGCTCGTCCATCAACAGCAGCGCCGGATCGTGCGCGATCGCGCTCGCCAGATTGACGCGCTGGAGCATTCCTCCCGACAATTGCGCCGGCCGCTTCCTCTCATGTCCGCTGAGACCGAAATCGCGCAGCAACGTTTCCGCAGGCAATCCGGCTTTCCGCGCGATACGCTGCGTGAAGACGACATCGTCGATCGCCCGTTTCCAGGGCAGCACGGCCGGGCGCTGCGAAACCAGGCCCAGCATCTTCTTGCGCCGCACCTGGGACGGAGGCTCGCCTCCAACGCGCACCGAACCGGTGCTCGGCACTTCGAGATCCGCAACGATCCGCAGCAACGTCGTCTTTCCGCAGCCGGAAGGCCCGACCAGCGCGACGAACTCTCCGGGTTCCACTTCCAGATCAACGGTACCGAGGGCTTGCGTCGAGCCGAACGAACAGCTCACGCCACGGATGGATATCGGAACAGACAACGGTTCTCCTCCCGTTCGTACCGGATGAGCATTGCCGCGGGCCCTCTTCCAACTACGCAGCCGCGGTTCATCGCCCGTATCAGGCGGGTCGAGACCTGCCTGCCTCCACCCACTATGGTTCACGATGCCCGTTGCCGATAGTGCTATTTAACTGACATATTGTTGCTCTTTGACGCACAAGGCCGCATGCTGGAGGAGGCTATGATGAAGCTGGAACTGTCGACGGCCCGAATGGCGCAGGCGATCTATTCACGCTCGCTGCTCTATTTCGTGGCGGTGGCGGAGACCGGTTCCATCCGCGAGGCGTCCCGCCGCCTGAATGTGGCCGCTTCGGCGGTAAGCCGGCAACTCAGTCATCTGCAGGAACGGCTGGGCGTGAAGCTTTTCGACAATATGGGCCACTCGCTGCGTCTCGCCCCGGCCGGCCAGGAACTGTTGCGGTACTGCCGCACGATCCTGGAGGATCTCGATCCCACCGTGGACGCCATCAGCGCGCTCCACGGCTACCGGACGGGGACCGTCCGGATAGCGACGATTGACAGCTTCGCGACCACGCTTCTGGCCGAACTCATCAGCGGGTTTTCGCGGGACTTCCCGTCCATCCATCTGTCCTTGTCGATTCATTCGGCCAAGGACGTCGCAACCCAGGTCGCCGAAGGCTTTGCCGATGTCGGGTTCGCCTTCAATGTCAAGGATCGCGACTTGTTCAGGATCCTGCTCAAGGCGGAATTTCCGATGGGCATCGTGGTATCCGATAGGCATCCCCTCGCGCGCAAATCATGCGTGACCTATCAGGAGTGCGTGGGATATCCGATCGGCCTGCTGAAACCCGGAACCTCCATCCGCACCGCGCTCGAGCAGGCCTCGACACGCGCCTCATTGCCCTGGCCGAAATACGTCGAGGCCACATCGATGCGGTTTCTGGAGGATCTCGCCCGCGTCGGGCGGCATGTGACCTTCCAGCCGCGCTACAGGTTCACGTCGGGCTTCCGCAAATCATCCCTGATCTTCATCCCTCTCGACGATCCGCCAAGGACCACCGACGAGTTTGCGATGATCGTGGACCGACGGCTGCAATTGCGGCCGGCTCCGAAGGAATTCGTAAGCTTCGCGAAAAGGTTCCTGTCGGAGCGGCTTGAGAAGACATAGTGAAGATCCGTCACCGGCCGGCGGGAGCGGCTTCCTCATTACGAGGCTGCTGCCCATAAGTCTTGTGCCGCTCGATCACCTCCGCGATCGCTTCGGTGGAGAGTTGCGGCGGCGTGCCCATCGGCAGGCACAGAAGGTAGAGAGCGGCGAGTTCCTCGATAATCTCCGCTACGTTCAGCGCACCCGCCAGGCTGGAATGCGCGGCGATCACGCCGTGATGGGCCAGCAGGCAGGCGCGCCGGCCTTCCATCGCAGCCACGGCCAGATCAGCCAGTTCCTGCGTGCCGAACATCGCATAGCCGGCACAGCGTATATTGGGCCCGCCGGCCGCCGCGATCCGGTAGTGGATGGGCGGTATCTCACGACCGAGAACGGAGACCGCGGTCGCGTGCATCGAATGCGTATGGACGACCGCGTTCAGATCCGCGCGCAGTTTGAGGATGTCGCGGTGAAAGCGCCACTCGCTGGAAGGCGTCATGCATCCCTCGGCGGTTCCATCCCAGCGCATGCGCACGACCTGCCCAGGTTCCAGCGTTTCATAGGAAACGCCCGTCGGCGATATAAGGAAGCCGCCATCGATACGCACGCTGACATTGCCGGACGTGCCCTTGACGAGGCCTTTCCGTTGCATGGCCTGGCAGGTCTCCACCACGGAGCGGCGCAGATCCGGTTCGTCATACGTCATGGCATATCGTCCACATGCTTGGCGGCAACTCAGGCGAGTGCCGGCTCCCGTGCGATCGGCTGGGCCGCGAACGCCGCGACGATCTTCACGACCCGCTCGAACACGGCCGAGCGCGTGCGCGTGAGCTCTTCCCTGCTGATCTCCTGCTTGCTGTCGCCCAGGCCGGCAGCGTGGTTCACGATCGGACAGATCGCGGCATATTCGACCCCGAGCTCCCGGGCCAATGCCGCCTCGGGCATCCCCGTCTGACCGACGAGATCGCATCCGTCCCCGGCCAGCTTGCTGATCTCGGCGGCCGTCTCGAGCCGAGGTCCATTGAAGCAGCCATAGCAACCGCCGTCGCGGACGCTTTCGCCGGCCGTTTTCGCCGCCTCGATGATGCGCTGCCGCACCGGCTCCGAATATGGCCGCGTGAAATCGATATGTCGCACCGGCTCGCCATTCGTGCCGTCGTGATAAGTCGACTCGCGCCCGTAGGTGTAGTCGATGATCTGGTTGGGGACGACGAGCGCCGCCGGCCCGAAATCGTCCCGGATGCCGCCGCTGGTCGCGATCGAAAGGATCTGCGTAACGCCCAGTTTCTTCAGCGCCCACATATTGGCGCGATAGTTGATCCTGTGCGGAGCCAGCGCGTGCGGGTTGCCGTGCCGTGGCAGGAAGGCAATCTCCCTGCTCCCGCAGAGGCCGATCGAGACCGGGCCGGACGGATCGCCGAAAGGTGTCGGTACCCTTTCCTCGCGCACCGATTCCAGATTGGGCAGGCGGGTGAGATGCGTTCCCCCGATAACTGCGTCCATACGTCGATCTCCTGTTTCTAACGGTCCTGCGCGGGAAAGGTCTGCGACAGCGCCGCAGCAGCGAATATGCCGTGTTCGGTAATGATCCCCGAGACGAGTTCGGGCGGCGTCACGTCGAAGGCGGGGTACCAGCCCTTCGCCAACGGGCTGGCCGTCCGGACCCCGAGGCAGTGCAGGCTCTCCTCCCCGTCGCGCTCCTCGATCGGAACGGCACCGGGATCCGGAGCCTTCGCGTCGGGCCGCAATACCGTCGCGAAATACGGCAGCTTGAAATGGCGGGCCGCGATGGCCGCATGGAGCGTACCGACCTTGTTGATGACATGTCCGCTCATGGTCACACGATCGGCCGCGGTCATCAGCATTCCGACACGGCCGCTTGCCATGGCATGCGCCACCATGCCGTCGGTTATCACGGTCGCCTCGATCCCCATCTCGGCGACGCTGTGGGCGGTAAGCCGCGCGCCCTGAAGGTAAGGCCGCGTCTCGGTGCAGAGCAATTCGATATGCTTTCCATCTTCCCGCGCCGCAATCAATGTTTCGAGAAGCGCCCCTTCCGACCAGCAATGGGTAAGGATGCGCTCGCCATCCGCGATCAATGAGTTCGCGTATCGCCCGACCGCGCGATATTGTCCGCGTCTCGCCTCCCATTGTTCCAGCACGAATTTCTCGCAGGCCTTGGCGAACCCACCGCGTGTCGCGTGCTCCTCGGCAAAGGCCAGGATCGGCCGGACAGCCGTTGCGATATTGTTGTTGGTGGGCCGCGTTCGGACCAGCCTCGCGCCCGCAGCTCTCATCAAGGCCTGACGACAGACCGGATCGGTCGCCTTTTCCGCTTCCCTGGCCGCCAGCACCATGCCGGCCCCGGCGGCGTAGAACGGGCCGTTGCTCTGCGTCACCATCTGCTCGATCGCAAGCGCCACCTGCTCGCAATCGCTGCAGACGACGAACTCCTTCGAGAACGGGAACACGCGGCGGTCGAGAATGCGGACGCGGTCCTCTTCCAACAGGACGTTCTCGGCATAAAGCGTGGGAAGCGCAGGCTTTTGCTGGGACATCCTCTTTCCCGGAAACTTTCGGCACAGGCTTGAGCGATAGCCGGTCGATGCCGGCCGGCCTGTCGGTCGGCCGGCGCAAATGAAGACCCGCCGGCCAGGAACAAGCCGACCATACCGCCCGACCAGTCGTTGCCGGTAATGCTATTTACTTCACTTTATGTTGCCGAAAAGAGAGCGCAGATCGACGGAGACCGCTGCCAGCGGATGGATTGCGTCCTGACCGGACTGCCCGACCCGGCGCAGGCGGCCATGGCGAAGTGCTTCGCCAACCGGATTACACGCGAGGTCTGTGCGGACGCGATGCAGTTGATGGGCGGATACGGCTATGCGCGGGAATTCGGCATGGAAAGGCGCCTGCGCGATTCATACGGATGGGGTATCGCCGGTGGGTCGATCGATATCCGGAAGGTAAATATCGCCGCCGCCCTTACCGGTCACCGGTCGAGCAAGCGCAGGTAATCAGGCTAGCTTGTTGGTCGCCAGCGGGCCACTTGCCGGTTCGACGGAGTCGTCGATAACGTGCTTCCAAACGCGGGATCGTCACCAGCAACGCCAACCGTCAGAGGCGACACAGAAGGTCATCCGCTCCCCTTGCATCCGCAGGAATTGCGAACGATCAGGCTTGGCGCCACCCGCAAAGTGTGGGGCTTGCTATCGGGTGACTGGATCCGCTTTTTGAGCATCAGCGCCGCCTTCCTGCCGATCTCGTCGCAATCCTGCGCCATCACCGTCAATCGCGGCGTGAAACAATCCGCCCAGTCGAAATCGTCAAAGCCGGCAAAGGCGATATCTTCAGGAACGCGAAGGCCGGCATCATGGACGGCATGCATGATGCCGATGGTCGTCAGATTGTTGCCGCCGACCATCGCCGTCGGTCTCCCGGGACCCTCGAGCATCCGCGCGGCGGCGGCACGAGCGCGATTGACGTCCGCATTGCCGGTAGACAGAAGCGCCGGATCGAAGGTCAGGCCATGGCTGGAAAGCGCCATTCTGTAGCCGTCTATGCGCTCGTTCGCGGTCGTGAAGCTTGCCGGCCCCGCAAGCATGCCGATACGCCGGTGCCCATGTCCGATCAGGTGTGAAACCAGCCCCTCGACCGCGCTGCGGTTCTCGACGCCGACCTGGTCGAAGCTGGGCGCGACGAGGCGATCAACGAGGACCGACGGTATGGAGTTTTCCTCCAGGTAGGCAAGCGAGCGGCGATCGGCGTCATGGCAGGGCGCAAGGATGATCCCGTCGACACGTCGCTGGTGCAATGCCTGGACGACCTTCAGTTCCTGGGTCGGGTCGTCTCGCGTATTGGCGAGCAGCACCATCATGCCGAGATTGGCGCATTGTTCCTCGATGGCGTTGACGATATCGCCAAAATAGCGGTTTGCCGTGGTCGACATGGCGACGCCGACCATGTTGGTGCTGGACCGGGCCAGGGCTCTCGCGAGAACATTCGGCGTATAGCCGACCGCCTGGATCGCCCGCTCGACGGCAGCCGTCGTTTCGGGGCTTACATAGCGCGTTCCGTTCAGGACATGAGAGACCGTAGATGTTGCCACCCCCGCATGCCGCGCAACGTCCGAAATCGTAGCCACTGTCTTTCCAACCGTACCCGTGTGGACCGGTCGTCCCTCTTCGCCTCGCCCATCTAGTCTTGCCGAACTCGCCTGATCAATCGGCTATTCCGACGCGGCATCCAGATGGAACGTCGCCTGGAATCCGGCTTGTTCGCGATGAGCGAGGCAATAGATGACACCATCGGAGAGGCACAGGCAAGCGGTTGCGCAAGCGGTTGCGTAGCCAAAAATTGCAAGAATCCGCCCCGCAGTCGCTTGACATGCCGGCATGGCCCCGTAGGCTGGCTGATGAGGAGATGGGGCGTGGAGACGCTCCGCCGGGAGGATCACACCATGTTCGGACGGAGGTTCCGGCAAGGCTGTTATCGGAGACCGCCCCGTGTCGGCGCCGGCCCATCCATCGGGACCGGCCGGAGCCTTGTTTCGTGACCGCGCTCCTCGAAATGCGCGGGATCGAGAAGCGCTTTGGCGGCATCCATGCCCTGAAGGGCGTGGATTTTGACCTCCACTCCGGCGAAGCGCACGTCCTGCTGGGCGAGAACGGCGCCGGCAAGAGCACCCTGATGAACATCCTGTCGGGCAACATCGCTCCCGATTCCGGCGATATCCGCCTGTCCGGCACATCGGCTCATTTCTCGGGTCCTGCCGAAGCGCACACGGCCGGCATCGCCATGATCCCGCAGGAACTGGATCTGGTCCCGGGCCTCGACATCGCCGCCAACCTCTTTCTCGGCAACGAAGAGCGCACGGCCTGGGGGACGCTGGCGCATCGCCGGATGCACAGCGCGGCCAGCGAGCTTTTGAAAAAAGCGGGCGTATCGCTCGATGCGGGCCGGCCGGTTTCCTCGCTCAGGATGGGCGAGCGGCAGCTCGTCGCGATCGCAAAGGCGCTGTCGGCCAATGCACGCATCCTCATAATGGACGAACCGACCGCAGCCCTGTCGGCGACGGAGGCGGAACACCTTTTCCGCGTGGTGCGGGAGTTGTGCGCCCGCGGCGTCGGCGTCATCTACATTTCGCACCGTCTCGAGGAGGTACCGCGCGTCGCCGACCGTGTGACCGTCATGCGCGACGGGCGCGTCGCCGGCGAAGCAAAGGCGGACGCGCCGCAGGCCGAACTGGTGCGCCTGCTGGTCGGCCGTTCCTTCGAGGATCTCTTCCCTCCGCAGGCAAGCAGGATCGGCCGTGAGCTGCTCCGGCTGGAACACGCGCGTTTCGATCCGTCCATCGAACGTGCGGGATGGCAAGCCGCCCGGGACGTTTCGCTTACCGTGCATGCGGGAGAGATCGTCGGGCTGGCAGGACTGATGGGCGTCGGCCGGACGGAGCTTCTTTCGGCTCTTTACGGCTTCGAGGCGAAGGGGCGATGGTCCGGGACGGTCCTAGTCGACGGCAAGCCTGCGCATCTCGGCACGATCGCGGCAGCTCGCCATGCCGGCATCGCCTATGTGACCGACGACCGCCGCGGCACCGGCCTTATCCTCAAGCATTCAGTGGGCGAGAACGTCGTCCTGTCCACGCTGAGGCGGATCACCCCATGGGCGCTCGTCGCGCCGAGAAAGGAGCGCCGCTATGTCGCCGACGCCCTTTCCCGCTTCGATGTCCGGCCGAAGCTGCCGGAGGCGCTCGTCGTGAACCTTTCGGGCGGCAACCAGCAGAAGGTCGTGTTCGCCAAGGAGCTTGTGAGCGAACCGCGCCTCCTCCTGCTCGACGAGCCGACACGCGGCGTCGATGTCGGCGCCAAGGCGGAGATTTATGCGCAGCTCAGGAGCCTGACGGCAAAAGGTCTCGGCGTGCTCGTGGCGTCGTCCGAGCTGCCGGAGCTGATCGGCTTGTGTGACCGGATCGTCGTGATGTCGGGGGGCAGAACGATCGCCGAATTCGGCGCCCGCGCGAGCGAAGAGGAAATCCGCCACGCAAGCGCGAACAGGACCGAGGCCGCATGACGGACGAACCCGCGACCCCTGCCATCGACGTTGCCCGTGCGGAAGTCCGTCCGCGGCTCAGACCGCTTGATTACGTTATCCGCTTCCAGAGCATCCTCGGCCTGATTCTCGTCGTCATAGGCGGCATCGTCTTTTCGCCGCGGCGCCACGGGCACATCCTTTTTCTCCAGCCCGACAACATCGCCAATATCGTCCGCTCGATCTCTGAAACAGGCATCCTGGCACTCGGCATGACCTTCGTCATCATCGCCGCCGGGATCGATCTTTCGGTCGGTGCGGTGCTTGGCCTTTCAAGCGTTCTGACGGCCGCCCTGCTCATCAACGAGGGCTGGGGCCTGTGGACGACCTTGCCGCTCGTCCTTGTTTGCGCGACGCTGTTCGGGCTGCTCCAGGGAGCAATCTCGGTGAGGCTTCAGGTTCAGGCTTTCATCGTGACGCTCGCGGGATTGCAGGCGGCCCGCGGGCTGGCGCTCATTGCATCGGGCAACGAATTCATCAACATCAATTACGGCAGCGGGCCCGGAAACGCGCCGCCGGCATTTGCGATCCTCGGCGAGCGCCTGTTCGACAATACGTTTCCCGTCGCGACGCTTGTCTTCCTCGTGCTGGCGGTCGTCGCCACCTTCTTCCTCAACCATACCCGGTATGGCCGCTATGTCTTCGCCGTCGGCGGCAATGAACGAGCCGCACGGCTCTCCGGTATTCCGGTCGAGTGGGTAAAGATATCGGTCTATGGCATCACCGGCCTCTGTTCCGGCGTCGCCGGCATCGTCCATGCGGGCCAGTTCGCCTTCGGAAGCCCCACGGACGGGACGGGCTACGAGCTCAACGCCATCGCCGCCGTGGTGATCGGCGGCACCGACCTCTTTGGCGGAGCCGGCACAATGATCGGGACGATTGCAGGCGCCATTATGCTCGGCGCCCTCGCCAATGTCCTGCAACTCAATGACGTGAGCGCCGCCATGCAGCTTCTGGCGACGGGCGCGATCATCGTGGCTGCGGCAGCGCTGCAGACATTCGTAGGCAGGCGCGACACCCGTTCGCGCTGAAAAAGGAGGAGACGGCAATGAACGAACGGAAACGCTTACAGGGGCTACTGGCCGCAGGGACGGGTATCGCCGCAATGATGGCTCTGTCGGCCGCCGACGCCAAGCCGCTGGTCAAGACATGCGGCCCGAACGATCACTACACCATCGGGTTCTCGCAGGCCAATTTCAAGGAACCCTACCGCTCCCACGTCAACCACGAACTCGAGCGGCTGGTGAAAAACTACCCGCAATTCAAGATCGTCATTGCCGACGGCCAGGCGAGCGACAACACGCAGGTTTCGCAGGTCGAGAACTTCCTGACACAGCAGGTCGACATCCTGTTCATCTCGCCTTTCGAGGCCGCTCCGCTGACGCCGGTCGTCTCGCGCGTCTACAAGTCGGGCATCCCGGTGATCGAACTCGACCGCAAGACCAACGGCGACGACTACACCAGCTTCGTCGGTGGCGATAACGAGAAGATCGCCGAGGAGGCCGGCCAATATGCCAAGAAACTGCTTCCGGACGGAGGCGAGGTCGCCATCCTTGAAGGCTTGCCGAGTTCATCGCCCGCGATCGAGCGTCTGGACGGCTTCAAGAAAGGTATCGCCGACGATCCGAAGCTGAAAGTCGTTGCCGTCCAGCCGGTGGACTGGATGGAGGACAAGGCGGTGACGGTGTTCTCCGCCATGCTGCAGGCCCATCCCGACATCAAGCTGGTCTATACGAGCAACGACCTGGCCGCCGCCGGTGCCTATATCGCCGCAAAGCAGGCGGGCAAGGAAAAGGACATCAAGATCATCGGCACAGACGGGCTTCCCGGGCCTTCAGGCGGGATTCATGCGGTTTCCGAAGGGCAATGGGCGGCGACGCTCGTCTATCCGACAGGCGCGGCGGAAGCGCTCGACCTCGCCAAGAAGATCCTGATCGACTGCGCCGAATCCGTGCCGAGGACGGTCACGGTGCCCACCAAGCTGATCACGGCGGACAACGCCAAGGAAATCTACGCGAAGGAAAAATTCTGACCAGAAGCGCGGGATCTGACCACCGATCCCGCGCCATCCGTTTCAGGAAGACACACCCCGGTATCACGGGGCAAAGGCCGGTAGCGCCTGCCGGAGAGCGGCCTGTTTCCCGGCTCGGGGCTTGAAGGAAATATGTCCGTCGTCGGCGCTCAAGGAGTTCGATCCGGGCCGACGCAAACGGTCGTCTCAGGTCCCTGACGATGGGCAAATCGGTCAGGCGGTGATCGATCTCGTCTTGTGCCTTTCAGGCACTGATCCGGCGGCAGATGACAGTCTTGTCATCCGGCTCGCCTCCTCGATCGGGATAGGGCGCCCCCTGAGGAACCCCTGGATCCACTGAATGTTCATCTGCTTCAGCACCGTCAGTTGCTCTTCGGTCTCCACGCCCTCGACCAGCACGGCGTGCCCGAGGTTGCGAAGCAGCCTTATCATGTCCTGCAGCAAGGTGGCCCCACGGGGCGTATCTGATTCGTGCAGGAAGCTGCGATCGATCTTGACGACATCGAATTTGAAGCGGCGCAGCCAAGCGAGACCGGCAAATCCCGTTCCGAAATCGTCCAGCCAGATCTGGACGCCCAGGCTTCTCAGATGCTCGATATTCCTCGTCGCCTGCGCCTCCAGGAAAATGTCGCTGCCCTCGGTCACTTCCAGTGCAAGCTTCTGCGGCGCCAGCCCGTGCCGACCGAGAATATCGGCGATTTGCAAGGGAAAACCTGCGGCCTTGAGCTGAACGACCGATACGTTCGCCGTGACGAGCGAGCCCAAACCATGCTCGACCATATCCCTGCAGGCCCGGTCGATCAGCCATGTGCCCAATTCCACGATCGTGCCGTTTTGTTCCGCAGCCGGTATGAAAACCTCCGGACTGATGATACTGCCGTCCAGGTCGCGCAAACGCATCAGCGCTTCATGGCCGAGCATCTGTTCGGATGCGATATCGTAGATCGGCTGGTAGGCTACCGAAACGAGCTCGTTGGCGACGGCGACCTTCAACAGCCGGGAGAGGTTTTCGCCGGATTTTTCCTGCTCGGCGGCCTCCGGGTCGTAGATCGTCAACGTCGCGCGACCAGCGAACTTTGAAGCATAGAGTGCACGGTCCGCTTCCTGCAGGAGCACCCGGAGTTCCATGACCTTGTCGGCGCGGGTCAGCGTGGCGCCCACGCTGATCGTGACGATGTTGTAGCCGTCCCTGCGGCTCGGATGGGCGATCTTCAGGTTCTCGACGGCACGGCAGAATTCTTCCGCGACCTCGCGAAGTTTCGATTCTCCTTCGACCCGGCACAAAACGACGAACTCTTCGCCGCCGTAACGGCCGGCAATAGCTTTGTGCCTGGATGCCGTTTCGGCAAAGGCATCCGCGAGCATCATCAGGCAATCGTCGCCGGCCTGATGCCCGAGCCGGTCGTTGAATGACTTGAAATGGTCGACGTCAATGAGCAGCACGCCGATCGCGTCGTCGCCGATATCGCAGTCACCCGCGGCCCATTGCTTGCTCAATTCCGAGAATTCGCGCGCGATCGCCCGCCGGTTCTTCAGCCCGGTCAGCGGATCGGTATTGGCGATTTCGCCCAGCTTTTCGCCCTTTTCCACGGCTGCCCGCTCCTGAACCTGGGCACGGAGCGTATGCAGGAACTCCTGGTACCGCTCCAGACTGAGCCGCCATGAAAGATAAAGCGACAACATAAAGCAGTTCGCGAAATAGACCGACACTATGGCGCGGCCGACAATGTCGGTCCGGAGCGAGAACAGTGCGGCAGCGATGAAGGTTACCGTCACCACGGCCGACGAGACGATCGAGAGCCAAAGCCGGAAATTGAAAAAGAGGTTCGCCCCGAGGATAAAGACTGTCCCGAATATTATGAATTGGGACAGCGCCGTCTGATAGGTCGTGTCGATCGCAAAAAAGAGCCATCCGACGGCGCCCGACACGATGGCCGCAGCAGCTATGAGATGGAGGGTCGCGAGTTCTGCCCCCCGGCGCGCGCAAATCTCGATGAGGGCAAGGAATCCAAGGCCGAGTACCAAGCGGGTGAGAACGAGGCGCCCGGCTATGTCCGGAAACAACAACCAGTCGAAGAGGCCGTAGCCGATATAGCTCAAGACGGCCGCGACCATGCCCCAGCGAAGGACCTTCCGGTTCCGATCCGCATATTTCCGCATGAGCAATGCCCAAAGCGTTGGATCGGTGTGCTTCCATCGCGGTCGCGTGGTCGCCCTGAAAACCTTCCGGGAGATGTCTTTCGACAGATGCATTGAAGCGTTCCTGGCGGCTGCCCCTGTCCGTCGGAGTAACAAAGTACCGGTTATGTATCTCGATCGAATGGATTTCGACACACAAGAAAACCCGAATGTCGCTAACCGACTGTAAATCGCCGCTCCCGATAGCACACAAGAAGTCCCATCCAGCTTCACAGATTCTATAGAATTTTATGAAAAGGCTTCGCAATCGCGGAGGGGCACACCTATACTCGGCAGTCGGTGAAGGGGATGTTGAATGGCGAAGACAGAATTGAGATTGGACAGTTCCAGCCTCATAACGTCCGATCTGATCCGGAAGCACGATCCGGCATCCGGGCTTGCTGCAGATCCCCACGAATTGCGCGAGCGGACAGCCCAACTGGCGCTCATACTCGATCTTGCCTATCAGGGCTTCGTCGGGCAGCAGCCGGCCGCTGCCATCGTCGACCGCCTTGCCGGCAGGCTTCACGATCTTCGCCGTGAGGCTAGTCCCGGCGTATGGCGGCAACTCATTCCGCTCGCCCAGGAGCACCGTGTCGCAAAATATTTGATACAGGATCCATTCACGCGCTGGTCCTTCGAGAAGCCGCGAGGCTATTCCGGCGACGCGAGTTTGCTGGATATTTACTACAAGCATCCCAGCGCGGCCGGGATCGTGGAATCATCGTCCACGCTCGGGCAGGCGATCTATGCCTACACCAGCGATGCCCCGAGTTCGGTCGCAGGGCGCGAGCGGCGGGACATATTGACGAGGAGTGTCGACGAGACGGCCAGCCGCGTCGATGAGGCCGAGATCCTGACGATAGCGTGCGGCCATTTGCGCGAAGCGGAAAGTTCAAAGGCCCTTGCCCAGGGAAGATTGAAGCGCTGGGTTGGCCTGGACCAGGACCCTGTCAGCGTCGCCACGGTGAACCGTGACCTGGCCGGGACCGTGGTCGAGGCGAGGGACGGCTCCGTCCGTGGCATTCTTCGCCGCGCCTACAGCCTCGGCACGTTCGATCTGGTCTATGCCTCGGGCCTCTACGACTACCTTCCGCGCGCCGTCGGCATTCGCCTGCTGCAAAGGGCTATGGAACTGGTCAAGCCCGGCGGGGAGTTCCTGTTCGCCAATTTCAGCGATGAGATCACGACCGACGGCTACATGGAGACATTCATGGACTGGCCGCTCATCCTTCGCTCCGCCGACGACATGTGGGATATCATCAATGCCGCCCTCGACAGGAATACGGTGGAAGCCGATGTCTATTACGGCTCGAACCGGAACATCGTCTACGGCACGGTGCGTAAGCGCTAGCGGTTTCGGGATATCAAACGCACCATCATCCGTGCCTGCAACGTGAACAGGGCTAACTTATGCTCTGGCCGTTCCGTCAGGCTGTAGGGCGCGGTTGGCGGAGAGGCGAAGCCGCCGGAGCCTTCAGGTTCATCGCGGCGGCGTAACTCGCAGGCGAGACACGCCAATAAAGCGCTGCGACCACGACGACCGAAGCAAGGTGCATCAGCCAGCCGGCGAGGAAACTGCCGGTGAGGTCGTGCAGCACCGCCACGATCCATGGCGGCAGCGCGGTGATCAGGAAGCCGCCTCCCTGCATGAGCGCCGACAAGGCGCCCGCTTCGGCCGGATCGGCCAGATGATCGAGCGCCACGATCATCGACAGGGCGAAACAGCCGCCCAGCCCCGCGCCCAGCACCATTGCCGATGCAACGGGCGCCGTCTCCGGCCGGAACGCAAGCGCAGCGAAGCCGACCGCCTGCATGGCCAGCGTCAGCCATAACCACGGCCTGAGGTCGTCTTGCTTTGCCGCGAGCATCGGCAGGAAAAGCGCCGCCAGCGCCTGGAACACCGCCATGATCGCCAACAGGCTGCCGCTTGCGGCCGCGCTCCAGCCATACTCCCGGTAGAACGGCGCCAGCCACGCGACAACGGTGGAATAGCCGCCGTTGACAAGGCCGAAACACGCCATCAGCAGCCAGACGCGCGGACGCTTCAATAGAGCGGCCGCACTCATGCCGCCTTGCCGCACGCCACCGTCGCGCGGCAGGCAGAATAGGGCGAGACACAGCGCCAGCACTGCCGGGACGGCCATCCAGGCAAGGCCGATACGCCAGTCCCCAGCCGCCCCTGCGACCAATGGCGCGGCCTGCGCGCCGAGCGCGCCGCCGCCCATCAGGGTCGCCGAATAGAGCCCCATGACGACGCCGACATGGCGCGGAAACTGCTGCTTGACGATGCCGGGGAACACCGCCTGTATGATCGCCACGCCCAGTCCGAGCAGGGCGGCCGTCCCCACCATCTGCCAGCCATTCGTCGTGAACAGGCGCAGGAAGGAGCCGAGGACGAGCACCACGAGGGAGGCGATGACGGAGCGCCGCGCGCCGATGCGGTTTTGCAGGAACGGTCCCGCGAAGGCGAATACTCCCATCAGGAACATCGGCACGAGCGTGAGGAGCGAGATGCCCTTCAGGTCGAGGCCGGTCCCGATGCGGATATCGTCGGCCAGCGGCCCGATACCGGTGATGAACGGCCTGAGATTGAGGCCGACCAGCGCAACCGCCGCCAGCAGCAGCACGCGAGCGGCGCTCGATTTTTCGGTAGTCATTCGTCTATTCCCGTTTGTCGCGGGCCTCCACCCATTCGGCATAGAGATCGGCCTTGCCCACCGGCCGCGCGGGCACATAGTCGATCGCCATCGATTGCTCGGCGAAGGGCTTGGCAAGCTCTTCATAGATCGCCGCCGTCGACAGGCCGAACGGCGCGCCGTCGTCGTTGGAATAGGCATAGGCCACCCTGCCGACACCGGCCAGCCGCATCGCCGCCATGCACATCGGGCAGGGATTGCCGCTCGCATAGACGGCGCTGCCGCTGAGGTCAGGCGAGCCGAGTTTGTGGCTGGCGGTGCGGATGGCGTTCAGTTCGGCGTGCGAGGTCGGGTCGTTGGTGGTGTGGATCTGGTTCACGCCGGTGGCGACGACCTCGCCGTTCAGCACCACGACCGCCCCGAACGGGCGGCCGCCCCTGCCGATATTGGCGCGGGCGAGCTCGATGGCGTCGCACAGGAAGCGATTCTCGTCGGTCATGATTTCCTTCCTTTCGAAGTCCGGGCCGTCAACGCGCGCCGGCGGCGGTCAGGGTCGCCTCGATCTCGCGGAAGCCTCGTGTGCGGGCGTGTTGCAGCGGCGTGGCGCCATCGCCGTCCGCCAGGTCTACGTTGGCGCCGGCCTTGACCAGCAGGTCGACGATCTCCTGATGCCGCCTGCCGCCGCTGCCGAGGATGATCGCCTCAAGCAGCGCCGTCCAGCCGAGCCTGTTGACATGGTCGACATCGACGCCGGCCTCGATCAGCGTGCGCACGGTCTCGACATGGCCGCGCTCCGAAGCCGGTATGAGAGCCGTTCCGCCGTAGCGGTTGGTGCTCCTGAGGTCGGCGCCGTGCGAAAGCGTCAGCTTCAGGATGTCGAGGTGCCCGCGCGCGCCGGCATAGAGATAAGGACTGTCCTCGATCCTGTCCTTGGCGTTGACGTCCGCGCCGGCTTCGATCAGCGCGCTGGCGGCGTCGAGCCTGTTGCCATGCGTCGCCACCAGCAATGCCGTTGCTCCATCGGCGTCGCGCGCGTCGATTTCCACGCCTTCGGTCAGGATCTTCTTAATCGCGGCGACATCGTTTTTGCCTGCCGCTTCGTGGAGTGACGTCGTGCTCATGGCTTTTCCTGCTGCAGCGAAGGGGACGGCCGTCAGCAGCAGGGAAGCGGCGCCTTTGAGGATCGAACGGCGAAGCATTTTGAACTCCCGCGACGGTCGTCCGGGAAGACCCGGCTGCATATTGACTGCCGTTCAGATAAGGGCCGAGCGCATCATTTGGAAATTAAATATTCGGATAAAATATATTATGATATCGAATAAGAACCGACATCGCCATCGTTGGATACAAAAACATGCTCGATCCACGCCTTCTGCGCTCCTTCGCCGCTATCGTCGATGCGGGAAGCTTCACGCTCGCGGCGGAACGCCTGAACATGACGCAATCCACCATAAGCCAGCAGCTCGCGCGGCTCGAGGAGGCGGTTGGCGCGGCATTGGTCGAGCGAGCTGCGCGACCGGTCGGCCCAACGCCCGCCGGCGAGCGGCTTCTGGGCTACGCCCGGCGTATCCTGTCGCTCCAGCGGGAGGCGGAAGCGGCGCTCGGCGATCCGGCCGGCACGGCGTCCATCCGCATCGGTGTTCCCGAGGACATCGTCACGGCGGCGATGGCGACGGTGTTCGGCGATTTCGTCCGGCGCCACCGCGACATCCAGCTCGACGTCACCGCGGGATTGAGCCGCGACCTGACCCGGCGCTACCGTGCCGGCGAATTCGATATCGTCATCGTCAAGGAACCTGCGGCCAGCGCCGATTCCCGGGCGACTTTCCCGGAAGCGATGGCCTGGTTCGAAAGCGCGGACGCCCCCGCCGGCTGGCCCGACCCGATCCCGCTGGTCGCTTTTCCTCCCGGGGGCCTCTATCGCGAGACGATGTTCGAGCGCATCGAACGCGAAAAGCATCGCTGGTACATCGCCTTCTCGGGCAGCAGCCTTCACAACGTGCTGGTGGCGGTGGAAGCCGGGCTTGGCCTGTCCCTCCTGCCGAGGAGCGCAGTCGCCGGATATCGCGTCCGGCAATATGCGCCCTTCGGCATGGAACCTCCGATGGCCGTCTCCATCTACGCGTGGGAAAGCGCGGGGCCTGCCTCTGAACTGGTGGAGCGGATGGGAGCGGCTCTTGCCCGGCGCCGGAACGGGTCATGATGGATCGGTCGGCCAGCTTCAGCGGCGAGGATGGTCCCGATGCCACTGTCCGCGCTCCGCGAGGGGCCGCAATCTTCTCCAGGGCGACCTGTCGCCGCATGGACGGTGATTCCGGACCATCTCCGGGCCATCAACGCGGAATTTTTTGTCTCGAACGGTACCGGTTAGCGTGCGCCGGGTGGCGCTTCGGCTCAATATGCGTCAGATAGGGGCCACCCAAAGTCGCAAGCCGAAAAGAGGACTGAAAGAAGATGACCATCCACAAGAACTTCATTGCCGGCGATTGGCTGGCCGGCAGCGACGAAACGAAAAACATCAACCCCTCCAACACCGACGAGGTGATCGGGGTCTACGCGCGGGCCTCGCGCAACGATGCTGAGAACGCGATAGAGGCGGCGCGCAAGGCCTTCCCCGGATGGGCGCGCTCGGGCATTCAGCAGCGCCACGACATATTGAAGAAGATCGGCGACGAGATCATGGCCCGCAAGGACGAGCTCGGCCGGCTTCTCGCCCGCGAGGAAGGCAAGACGCTGCCGGAAGCGGTGGGTGAAGTCGCCCGCGCCGGCCAGATCTTCGATTTCTTCGCCGGCGAGGTGCTGAGGCTTTCCGGCGAGAAGATCGCGTCGACCCGCCCCGGCCTCGAAGTCGAGATCACGCGCGAGCCGGTCGGCGTCGTCGGCGTCATCACGCCCTGGAACTTCCCGATCGCCATTCCGGCCTGGAAGATCGCGCCGGCGCTCGCCTACGGCAACACGGTCGTCTTCAAGCCGGCCGACCTGGTGCCGGGCTCGGCCTGGGCGCTCTCCGACATCATCGTGCGGGCCGGCGTGCCGGAAGGCGTCTTCAACCTCGTCATGGGCCGCGGCTCGGTGGTCGGAGAGGCCATGCTGAACTCGCCGCATATCGACGCCATCACCTTCACCGGCTCGGTCGCGACCGGCCGGAAAGTAGCTGCCGCCTGCGTCGAGCACATGCGCAAGTTCCAGCTCGAAATGGGCGGCAAGAACCCGCTCGTGGTGCTCGACGACGCCGATCTGAAGACGGCGGTGGAAGTGGCTGCCAACGGCGCCTTCTTCTCCACCGGCCAGCGCTGCACCGCCTCCTCGCGCCTCGTCGTGACCAACGGCATCCACGACAAGTTCGTCTCGGCCCTGACAGAGCGGCTGAAAGGCCTCGTCGTCGACGACGCGGTCAAGGACAGCACGCATATCGGCCCCGTGGTCGACCAGAACCAGCTCGACCAGGACATCTCCTATATCGACATCGGCCAGAAGGAAGGCGCCAAGCTGGCGTGGGGCGGCGAGCGGCTGAACCGCGAGAAGCCCGGCTTCTACCTGCAGCCGGCGCTCTTCACCGAGACGGCGCCAGACATGCGCATCAATCGCGAGGAGATCTTCGGCCCGGTCGCCAGCGTCCAGCGCGTCAAGGATTATGACGAGGCGCTGGCAGTCGCCAACGACACGATCTTCGGCCTGTCGTCCGGCATCTGCACGACCAGCCTGAAGCATGCCTCGCATTTCAAGCGCAATTCGGAGGCCGGCATGGTGATGGTCAACCTGCCGA
>JBDZVC010000452.1:0-3378 GCA_040255475.1 Phyllobacteriaceae bacterium
GCCAGCCCCACCGCCGAGATGTAGGAGCCGATCGACGAGATCATGTTCCAGCCGGCGAAGGCGTCCGGGTAGTCGGCATAGCGCCGGGGCATGCCGGCGAGGCCGAGGAAGTGTTGCGGGAAGAACACCAGATTGACGCCGACGAAGGTCAGCCAGAAATGTAGCCGGCCGAGGTTCTCGCTCATCAGATAGCCGGTCATCTTCGGGAACCAGAAATAGAAGCCCGAGAAGATGGCGAAGGCGGCGCCGAGCGAAAGCACGTAGTGGAAATGCGCCACGACGTAGTAGGTGTCCTGCAGGGTGTGGTCGATGCCGGGGTTGGCCAGTACCACGCCGGTCACGCCGCCGATGGTGAAGAGCAGAACGAAGCCGGTCGCCCACAGCATCGGCACGCGGAAGGTGATCGACCCGCCCCACATCGTCGCCAGCCAGGAGAAGACCTTGATGCCCGTCGGCACGGCGATGACCATCGAGGCGAAGGCGAAATAGCGCTGCGTATCGAGCGAGATGCCGGTCGTGTACATGTGGTGCGCCCACACCACGAACCCGATCGCACCGATGGCGATCATCGCCCACACCATGCCGAGATAGCCGAAGATCGGTTTCTTCGAGAAGGTGGAGATGACATGGCTGATGATGCCGAACGCCGGAAGGATCATGATGTAGACCTCCGGATGCCCGAAGAACCAGAACAGGTGCTGGAAGAGGATCGGGTCGCCGCCGCCGGCCGGCTCGAAGAACGTCGTGCCGAAATTCCTGTCGGTAAGGAGCATGGTGACGGCGCCCGCCAGGACCGGCAGGGCGAAGAGCAGCATGAAGGCGTCCACCAGCATCGACCAGGCGAAGAGCGGCATCTTGAAAAGGGTCATGCCGGGCGCGCGCATGTTGAAGATGGTCGTGATGAAATTGATCGCCCCGAGTACCGATGCGGCGCCCGACAGATGGATCGAGAAGATCACCAGATCGACGGCGGGGCCAGGCTGGCCGATGGTCGAGTAGGGCGGATAGAGCGTCCAGCCGCCGCTATGACCATCCGAACCGGGGGCTCCCGGAACGAAAAGCGAAATCAAAAACAGCATGAAGGAAGCGACGAGGAGCCAGAACGAGATGTTGTTCATGCGCGGAAACGCCATATCCGGCGCGCCGATCATGAGCGGGACCAGCCAGTTGCCGAAACCGCCGATCAGCGCCGGCATGATGACGAAGAAGATCATCACCAGCCCGTGCGACGTGACGAGGACATTGTAGGTCGAGGGGTCGGAGAAGAATTGCAGGCCGGGTTCCTGAAGTTCCATGCGCATGGCGACGGACAGTCCGGTACCCAGCACGCCGGCAAGCATCGAGAAGCACAAATAGAGCGTCCCGATGTCTTTATGATTGGTCGAAAAGAGCCAGCGGGTTATGAATGGCGGCCGGTCCGAGCCGTGGGCACCGGTCTCCTGGGGAGTGTGGGGGACGGCCTGGGATGCCGTTTCTTCAGGCATTTTCTTCTCCTGCTTTCGCCGGATCACGCATCGGTCACGATGGCGTCCATGCGGATGTCGTGTGGCTGCGGATAGATGGTCGGCAGTCGGCAATGCTCGAAGCCCACGCCGATCACCTGAGGACTGTTAGGGGCGGCCGCGATGGTCCGGTCGTAGAAGCCGCCGCCATAGCCGAGCCGGTAGTGTTCCTCGTCGAAACCGACCAGCGGGGCGACGAGCACGTCTGGAAGCACCGCCGGCCCGTTCGCCGGCACGGGAATGTTCCAGAAGCCTCGCTCCAGCGCGTCGCCGGGCTGCCACCGGCGGAACTCCAGCGGCCATCCCTTGCGGATGACCACGGGGAGCGCGAAGGCCACGCCCGTTTCCGCCAGTTTGCGTATCCACGGATAAAGGCTCGGCTCGCCCTTGATGGGCCAGTAAACGCCGATCACGCGTCCGCCGATGCGCCCGAGCGCGCTATCGAGGGAGGTCGCTATCCGGGCCGACCGTGTGTCCCGCTCCTTGGCCGGCATCCGGGTCCGCCGTTCCAGGAGGCTCTTGCGCATCGAGCGGCGCCAGGCCGCGACCTCGCTCCGGCCCATCGGCTCGCTTGTAGCTGATGCTGGCTTCTCCCGCCTGTCTCCCGTCTCGGGCCGTGCCATGTCAGCCGTGCCGATGCCCATGAACCGATGTCCCTTTTCGCCCGTTCGCGCCAGGGGACCCCATGAAGGGCTCGCGAGCGGGACGCGGAAAGCGTAGCTGGAGCATTGAAGAAGACAAACGGAATTAAATGCAGTATGAATGCAAAAAAATTGCATTAGAGGTGGAAGTGGACATCGACCGCGCCCGGACTTTCCTTGAGATTGTCCACACGGGCAGTTTCCTCAAGGCCGCCGAACGGCTGCACGTGACGCAGACGACCGTTAGCGCACGCGTCCGCATGCTCGAGGAGGAACTCGGCCGCCGGCTCTTCATCCGCAACCGCAACGGCGCGAGGCTTACCTCGGCGGGCGTCGAGTTCGAGCGTTTCGCGCAGATGTTCATGCAGGTGTGGGAACGGGCGCGCCAGCAGCTTGCCGTGCCTTCGGGCAAGACCGGCGTGGTCAGCATCGCCGCGGAACTCAGCCTGTGGAACCCGCTTCTGGTCGAGTGGATGGCGGGCGTCAGGGCCGGCGAACCGTTGCTTGCCGTGCGCGCCCATGTCGGCGTTCCCGATCAACTCGTGGAGGAACTCAGGACCGGGACGCTCGACGCCGCTCTTCTTTATTCGCCGCAGCTTTTGCCGGGCTTCGAAGTCGAACCGCTGATCGAGGAAAGGCTCGTTCTCGTGCGGGCGACGACGCGAAGCACGGCGCCCGACGTGTCGGCCTCGTCAGCGACGGGGTTGCCGGAGGAGTATGTCTATGTGGATTGGGGGCCGGCATTTTCCGCGCAGCACGGCGCCCATCTGGGCTCGTTCGGCGAGGCAGGCACCTTTGTCGGCTTCGGCCCCCTCGGGCTTGCCTATCTTCTGAGAGCCGGCGGCACGGGCTACTTCCGCCGCGGCATGGTGACGCCGTTCATCGAGGAGGGGAAACTGGAACTGGTCGAGGGCGCACCAAGTTTCACCTATCCCGCTTTCGTGGTCTATCCCGAAGATTCCAAGCAGCGTCAGGAGGTTTCCTCCGCTCTTGCGATCCTGCGAAAATACCTGGCTTCGCAATCCGCCGACCAACCTTCGCTCCGCGGCCTGGCGATGTAGTCGTCGACCGGGGCGGTAGGGCGGATGTTCGTTGTTGAAGAGCGGATACGCTCAGAATCGATAGCCTAGGCGGATGCCTGCCGATTCCGCGCCATTGTTCGGCGTGCACAGGTCGGCGTTCGAGAAATGGTCGGCGTAAAGCTCGATCGACGCATGCTCGGAAAGATCGTATCC
>JBDZVC010000054.1:0-18391 GCA_040255475.1 Phyllobacteriaceae bacterium
GGCGCTCAGGCTCCTCGACGCGAACGATGTCTCGGTCGTCATCCTCGATCTGATCATGCCGGACCTCGGCGGCATCGAGGTGCTGAAGCGCATGCGCGACCGGGGCATGTTCATCCCCGTCATCGTGCAGACCTCGCAAGGCGGCATCGAGACGGTGGTTACGGCGATGCGCAATGGCGCCTTCGATTTCGTGGTCAAGCCGGCCTCGCCGGAACGTCTTCAGACGGCCATCGCCAACGCGCTCAAGGTCGAGGCGCTGGGCGACGAGGCCAAACGCGCGCGCCGTCCTGCCGGCAGCACGCTGACCTTCAGGGATCTCGTCACCGGCAGCCCGGCCATGGAGCGCGTGGTCCGCCTCGGGCGGAAGGCGGCCGCGTCGAACATCCCGATCCTTATCGAAGGCGAATCAGGCGTAGGCAAGGAACTGGTGGCGCGCGCCATCCAGGGCGCAGGCGAGCGCAGGAACAGGCCTTTCGTCACCGTCAATTGCGGCGCCATCCCCGAAAATCTTGTGGAAAGCATCCTGTTCGGCCACGAAAAGGGAGCCTTTACCGGCGCCACCGAAAAGCACACCGGCAAGTTCGTGGAGGCCCATACCGGGACGCTGTTCCTTGACGAGATCGGCGATCTGCCGCTCGACGTGCAGGTAAAGCTTTTGCGCGCGGTGCAGGAAGGGGAGGTCGATCCGGTCGGTGGACGCGGTTCCGTGAAGGTCGATATAAGGCTTGTCTCGGCGACCCATCGCGACCTCCTGCAGCGCGTGAAGGACGGGCAGTTCCGCGAGGACCTGTTTTACCGGCTCAACGTCTTCCCGATCCACGTGCCGCCGTTGCGCGACCGGCGGGAAGACATTCCCGCGCTGGTCGACCATTTTCTGAGCCGTGTCGGCGCGTCGGGGCCGGCAAGGCCGGTGACGGGCATAACGCCGCAGGCGCTCGCCATGCTGGGGGCCTATGACTGGCCCGGCAATATCCGCCAGCTGGAAAACGCGGTGTTCCGCGCCGTCGTGCTCTGTGAGACGGGCATCCTCGGTATAGAGGAGTTCCCGCAGATCAGGGGGCAACTCGACGGTTTCGACCTGTCCGGCTACGTGGAAGCCGACACGGAACCGGCGGCAGTGCCGGAGACCGACGCTCTCCCGCCCACGGGCGGGGGCACCTCGCCGGACGTCCGGACGAGCGCCCATTTCGGCATTCTTCGTGCCCTGGACGATCGCGGCAATGTGCGCTCGCTCGCCGATGTCGAGCTGGAAATGATCCAGCTTGCCATCGGCCGTTATGGCGGCCAGATGAGCGAAGTGGCCAGAAGACTGGGCATCGGCCGCTCGACGCTTTACCGCAAACTCAAGGAATACGGGATCGATCCCGAGGATGGACGCTCCGCCAGAATGGCGTCCTGAAATGGGCGCAGCGGCTTGCCCAAGCCATTAAAATTCCCTAAGGATTGCGTTTACCATACGTCGTAGCCACAAGCTGCGGCCACTAAAATGCCACGCTGTGACCGCATTTGGGTTCAATAAGCATGGATTAACCATTAGTGGCGATAGTTGGATCGGTTCCACGCGCCCGAATGTCATTTCCGGGGACATCGGTTGCCTGCAAGGCCTTCAGATTTGCTTGACCCGCACTACGCCGATGACGCCCGGGAGAGGGCGCCGAACTGGATTCTCGCCTTACTGCCGGTGCTCCTGATCGCGGCGGCGCTGCTGTCTATGGTGACGCCGGCCAGTGCTGAGACCCGCACGCTCAAGCTTCTCAATCTGCATACGCGCGAGAAGGCCGAGATCGCCTTCAAGCGCAACGGCCGCTACCTGCCGGACGGCTTGCGCAAGATCAACTATATCCTGCGCGACTGGCGGAAGAACAAAAGCGTTTCCATGGATCCGCGGCTGCTCGACCTGATCTGGTCCGTCTACCAGAAGACCGGCTCGCACGAATATATCAACGTCGTCTGCGGTTACCGTTCGCCGGCCACCAACAACATGCTCAGAAGCCGCAGCCGCGGCGTGGCCGAGAAAAGCCAGCATACGCTCGGCAAGGCGATGGATTTCTTCATTCCCGGCGTACCCTTGGCGAAACTTCGCGCCATCGGCCTCAAGATGCAGGTCGGCGGCGTCGGCTATTATCCGACTTCCGGCTCGCCCTTCGTCCATATGGATGTCGGCGGTGTCCGCCACTGGCCGCGCATGAGCCGGAGCCAGTTGCTGGCGCTGTTCCCCGACGGTCGCACGATCCATATCCCGTCGGACGGCAAGCCGCTTCCGGGCTACCAACAGGCGCTTGCGGATTATCGCGAGCGCAATGGCGAACCGCCCAGCGTGCAGGTCGCCGATGTCTCGGAGCGCAAGCATAAGGGCTTCTTCGCTTCGCTCTTCGGCGGCGGCGCGGACGAGGAGGAAGACAACAGCGAAGCGGTCGCCGTCGCCAGTGCGGAAAAGCCGCAGGCGAAACCCGGCGCGACGTCGCCGCTTCCTGGCGTGGAGGCTGCCTCCGCTTCCACCGGCGAGGCGGCCGATATGCCTAAGCTTGCCGCCGCTACGTTGCCGGAGAAGGCGCCGCGGCCTGATCTGAACGTCGGCGAGCCGGAGCCGGAAGTGGCGATGAACATCCCGCTGCCGACGCGGCGTCCCGACTACACGCCGGCGGCGGAGCCCGCCAAGGCGCAGCCGGTGGTGGTTGCATCCGCCACGGCCTATGGAACGTCGAATGACCAGATCGCTGCAGTGCTGGTGCGTGAAAGCGCGCGGCTGAAGGATGCCGCCTCCGGCAGCGAAGACGATAAGGGCGTTGACGGGGGCGCGATGCAGGCTTTTGCCGGTCCGCTGCCCACGGCGCGCCCGACGGCCCTCTTCCAGCCTGCCAGCTTCACGACCCTGCCGCAGCCGCGTCCGGAACTCCTGTCCGGGAAGCAGGTTACGGCCATGCCCGCGGTGCTTCGGGGAACAGATTCTCCCGGCAAGGGAGGCCGTATCGGCCGTGCCGAGGACAGCCAGAGGCTCGCGCTGCTCACCAAGGCTGAGAACGCCGATCCTATCGTGGTCGTTTCCTCCGGCGTCCAGACGACCGGCAAGGAAGCCCGAGCCTCTTCGTCGGATATGAAACCCAGGGCGAAGCCGGTTCCGGTTCCGGTCAAGGGCGATGTCGCCCAATGGGCGGTGCAGCCGCGCCTGCCGCCCATGCCGGTCAGGACAAGCGCCCGGCACGCGACAGCCTTCGACATGGTCCGCACGAAGCCGAGCTTCGTCTATACGGCCGGTTTCCGCCAGGGCGATACGGGGGAAGACCCGC
This sequence comes from Phyllobacteriaceae bacterium, assembly GCA_040255475.1. GTDB lineage: Bacteria > Pseudomonadota > Alphaproteobacteria > Rhizobiales > Rhizobiaceae > Mesorhizobium_L. Next base: position 3,288 of record JBDZVC010000054.1, read on the forward strand.
ACCGCTTCACTGGTTCGGCGGTGAAGTTCCTCGCAATGGCGCGTTTCGACGCGAATTAAGAAACGGTCTTCGGGGCGCTGTTATCTTCGCTGAAGCTGCGCCGCCTGGCGGGCAAGCGCAGTGATGCCGTCCCAATCCTTGGCCTTCAGCAGATCGTCGGGCGCGACCCATGAGCCGCCGACGCAGATCACGTTCGACAGGCCGAGATAGTCGTGCGCATTGGCGAGCGATATGCCGCCGGTCGGACAGAAGCGGATGCCGGCAAGCGGTGAGGCGAGCGATTTCAGGAAAGCCGCGCCGCCAGCCTGTTCCGCCGGGAAGAACTTCAGGATGGAATAGCCTTCTTCCCTGAGCGACATGATCTCGCCCGGCGTGATCCCGCCGGGCAGGAAGGGAACGTCGCTCGCGCGGGCGCAGTCGAGCAGTTCCTGCGTCGTGCCGGGGCTGACGATGAAGCGAGCGCCTGCGTCGACGGCCTGTTCGAAATTACGTGCCGACAGGATCGTACCGGCGCCAACCAGCGCTTCGGGAACCTCGTCCGAGACGAGGCGGATGGCGTCTATCGCATCCGGCGTCCTGAGCGTGATCTCGACCGCCGGCAGGCCGCCGGCCGCCAACGCGCGGGCGAGCGGAACGGCGTCGGCGAGACGGTCGATCTTCAGCACCGGGATGACCGGCTGACCTTCCAGGATCGGCAGGAGCTTGTCGGTTTTCTGCGCCATGGTGTTCTCGCCGCTGGGGAGGAAGAAGCGAGCGATTTCTATCAGAAGCGCCGGGCCAAGTCCACGAAAGCGGGCCGGTTCAGGCGAACCCGATACGGGCCAGAAACGCTACCCACCCACGGCGAAGAAAGGCAAGCAGGCCGGGCGTTTCGGCTATCGCGGCCTCCAGCGCGGCGTAGGTGGCCGGCCCGACGATGCCGTCGGCGGCGAGCCTGTATCCGCTCTGGAACGCCTTTACCGCGCGTTCGGTATTGCCGCCGAAGATACCGTCGGCCGCCGTGCCGTACCCGAGGGACGTCAGGAGCGTTTGCAGGTCGAAAACGGCATTGCCGCGCATGCCGCGATAGAGAAGCTCTCCGCGCGCCTGTTGCGGCCTCGGCGTTGCATGCGCCGCCGGTGAGCCGCCATATTCCGCATAGGCGGCGGCGATGCGGCCGTTATAATTGGAGCGCACATAGAGCGGCCCGTTATAGCCGTGTGCGAAGGCGGCCCAATCCTGTGCAGCGAGCGGCGCCGACAATCCTTCCATGCCGATAAACCGCATCATGATTTCGGCCTGCCCGGCGATGTCGCGGCGGGCAAGCGCGACGAAATCCCCGACCGAGGCAAAGCCGAGTTTCTTCCAATGCGCCCCCATCACCTGGCCGATGCCCCATGAAACGGATTCGTAGGCGGCGCCGCGGTCGATCCTGACCGCGCGGGCGAGGAGGTCCCAGCGTCCGACTTGCGAGACGGGATTGGCGACGGCGCCCGCGATCGGCGAGGCGAGCCCCGCCGCGCGCGCGACGGCTCGCTTTTCGGGCGATAGTCGCTGGTCGAAATAGTGTCCCTCGAAGCGGATGAGCGGCTCCCGCTTTCCGTCGACGATCGCAAAGGCGACGCCGCCGCTTTCGACTTCCGCCACCGCCAGCAGCGCCGCCGGTTCGATGTCGAGGCTTTTTGCTGCGCCGCTGATTTCCGAGATGACGTCGCTTGAAAACATGAAGGTGCCGGTTCCGTTTCGCGGGGCGCATTGTGACTCGGCGATACGGGGCGTGAATTGGCTCTCGCCGCGAAAACTTCAAGAAGAATGTGAACGGATGGGGAAAGGCGAATCCCCGTAACGGTTTACGCGAGGAACTTGAAAGGCGACGGACGAGCCGATAGTTGGCTACGCCATGAATTTATCCACGAAAGCCAGACCGGTCCGGGTCGCGGCGTTTTACAGGTTCCACCGTATCGAGGATTGCGGGCGCTGGCGTACGCCGCTTCTGGAAGCCTGCCGGAAGGGCGGTATCAAGGGCACGATCCTTCTGGCCGGCGAGGGCGTGAACGGTACGATCGCCGGCGAGAGGCAAGGCATTACGGACGTCCTCGAACTCCTCGGGCATATTTGCGGTCTCAGCAGCGAAGACGTCAAATTCAGCGCCGCGACGGAGATGCCGTTCCACCGCATGAAGGTCAGGCTCAAGAAGGAGATCGTGACAATGGGTGTCGCCGGCCTCGATCCGGCGGCAAATGCCGGCACCTATGTCGAGCCGGCGGACTGGAACGAGTTGATCGCCGATCCCGACACGGTGGTCGTCGATACGCGCAACGGCTACGAGGTCGCGCTCGGCACATTTGCCGGCGCGGTCGATCCCGGTACGGCGAGCTTTTCCGAATTCCCCGCATGGGCGGAGCAGAACCGGGAGCGCCTTGCCGGTCGCAAGGTCGCCATGTTCTGCACCGGCGGCATCCGCTGCGAGAAAGCGACGGCCTATCTGCGCGCGCTCGGCCTGCGCGACGTTTTCCATCTTAAGGGAGGTATCCTCAAATATCTCGAAGAGATGCCGAAGGCCGATAGCATGTGGCGGGGCGAGTGCTTCGTATTCGACGAGCGCGTGTCGGTCGGCCATGGCCTCGGCGAGGGCGAGGCGGAGCTTTGCCGGGCCTGCCGCCGGCCACTTACGCAAGCCGACCGGCGGTCGCCGTATTACCGGGTCGGCATCTCCTGCGCCTATTGCCATGGGGAGAGGTCGGAGGAAGACCGGGTCCGCTACGCCGAGCGCCACCGGCAGGTTGGGCTCGCTGGTAAGCGTGGAGCCAAGCCGCATATCGGCGGCTGATCACATCTTCGCCTGCCACGAAAACGTGCCGCCCGCGTCATTGTAATGTCGCCAACCGTGCCTACCTGACCGATGCCCGCACACGAGCACCGGACCGAAGAGGAGGCATGCATGCTCGAACCCAGGAAACTGCTTGGCGACTTTCTGGACGCCAGGGTGCCCGGCACAAAATCCACCGTCGGCGAAACCGCCACGAAGGCGACAGGGCTCGCTCGGGAGAACCCGATGGCCACCGCCGCGCTCGCGGCGCTCCTGCTCGGGACCGGCAAAGGGCGCGCGCTCACCGGGTCGGTGCTGAAGATCGGCGGGCTGGCCGCCGTGGCCGGCCTCGCTTATCAGGCCTACCGGAGCTATCAGAGCGGCAAGGTCCCGGCCGAAACCCCGGCGCCGACGGTCGAACTCCTGCCGCCCCCTGACGATACGGCCTTCCACCATTCCCAGACGCCGCAAAGCGAAACGGAATTCGCCATGACGCTCGTCCGCGCCATGATTGCCGCTGCACAGGCCGATGGCGAAATCGATGCAACGGAGCGCGAGGCCATCCTCGACAGGCTGCGTGCCGCCGGAGCCGGCGCGGAGGCGGAAACGATGTTCGAAGCCGAACTCGCGCGACCCGTCAGCGTCGGGAAACTGATCGCCGAGGCGCAGACGGATGCGCAGAAGGTCGAGTTCTATACCGCCTCGCGCCTCGCGCTCAATGTCGATACGCCGGTCGAGCGCAGCTATCTGCAAGCGTTAGCCACGCGGCTGAAACTGCCGGACAATCTCGTGCGGCACATCGAATCGGCCGTGGAATCCGTCCGCGCGTGATCGGTTTGCGTTGGGGTGACTCATACCATCCGCTATCTGTAACACAAATGCGGATAGTCCTGCGCCCCTTCGCACCCCCCTCTGTCCTGCCGGACATCTCCCTCAAGGGGGAGATCAGTTGTCATTGCGGCCCGTGCCAACCTTCAAGGTTTCAGAAGGAGCGCAGGTAAAGCGGCCGGCTGATCTCCCCCCTTGAGGGGAGATGTCCGGCAGGACAGAGGGGGGTGCGAAGGGGCGCAGGACGGAGAGGCATATTATCGAAGCAACTGCTTCGACGGCAGGCACCTGCCCGCCATCGCCAGCGGCCTTGCCAAATCCGCTTGGGATTGCATAAGTTGCGCGGGCATTCCGTCCCTTGAGCGGTCGGCATGTCCGCGCGGTATCGCTGCGCGAAAGATCCTGGGCGGTAGTCGATGGCCGCCTCTGCGTTAAGGGTCGAGGGGAATCCGGGGCGCGGATCTCTCCATCATGCCCACCATCACGGAAATCGAAACGCCGGTCGCCATGACCGCGGTGTTCTCTTCCGGCATGGTCGGCATGAAAGGATGACAATGTTCAGGCTTCTTCTTCTCGCGGGTGCCCTGATTGTGGCGCCGCTCCTCTCCGCCGCGCAGGCCGCGGAGCAATATACGATCTTCGCAGCGGCCAGCATGAAGGATGCACTCGACAAGGCGGCGAAGGATTTCGAGGCTGCCGACGGCACCAAGATCGTGCTGTCCTACGCATCGAGTTCGGTGCTGGCCAAGCAGATCGAGGCGGCCGCTCCGGCCGATGCCTTCATCTCGGCCGACCTGCAATGGATGGATTATCTGGCCGAGCGCAAGCTCATCAAGCCCGATACGCGCCGGATCATCGCCCGCAACGATCTGGTGATCGCGGCGGCGCCGGGAACGAAGCCGGTGACCGATCCGGAAGCCATGCTTTCGGGTGGAAAATTCGCCATGGGCGATCCCAAGGGCGTGCCGGCCGGCAAATACGGTAAGACGGCGCTCGAATCGATGAAGCTGTGGGACAAGGTCGAAAAGAACGCCGTCTTCGGCGAGAATGTACGCGTGGCGCTCGAATATGTGCGCAAGGGCGCGGTCGGCGCGGCGATCGTCTACGGATCCGACCGTTTCGCTGCGCCGGAACTCGCGACCGCGTACACTTTCCCGGAAGACAGCCACAAGCCGATCGTCTATCCGGCGGCGGAAACCGTGAACGGCAATGACGGCGTGGTGAAGTTCCTCGATTTCCTGTCCAGCGAAGAGGGACAGAAGAACTTCGTCGCCTTCGGCTTCGCGCCGGCGAAGAAATAGCAAGATCTTGAACGAGGCCGAAGCAACAGTCGTCATCCTGTCGGCGAAGGTCGCGTCCGTCGCGATCGTCTTCGGCCTCGTGCCCGGCTTCGCGGTCGCATGGCTTCTGGCGCGCGGCCGCTTCCGGGGAAAAAGCCTGCTGCAGGCGATTATCACGCTGCCGCTGGTGCTGCCGCCGGTCGTCACCGGCTATGGGCTCCTGCTTCTCTTCGGCACCAAGGGGCCGCTCGGCAGCCTTCTGGAAAACACTTTCGGCATCGTCTTCGCCTTTCGCTGGACGGGTGCGGCGCTTGCCGCCGCCGTCATGGCCTTCCCGCTGATGGTGCGGCCGATCCAGCTTTCCATCGAAGCCGCCGATCCGGGACTGGAGGACGCCGCGCGCACGCTCGGCGCGTCCCGCGTGATGACGTTCCTGACCGTCCTCCTGCCGCTCGCCCTGCCGGGCGTGATCGCGGGCGCGATCCTCGCCTTCGCGCGCGCCATAGGCGAGTTCGGCGCAACCATCACCTTCGTCGCCAATATCCCCGGCCAGACCCAAACGATGTCGCTCGCTATCTATTCGCTGCTGCAAAGCCCGACCGGCGACGTCGCCGCGTTCCGGCTCATCCTTTTCTCGATCGTGCTTTCGGTGCTCGCTATCATCGCATCGGAATGGTTCGCGCGCAGGCTTGCGAGAAAGCGCGGCTGATGGGCTTGCTGGAGGTTTCGGTTACCGGCGAGGCCGGCGAATTCCGGCTGGACGCCGGTTTCGAGGCAAGTTCGGGCATAACGGCGCTCTTCGGCCATTCGGGCGCCGGCAAGACGACGATCCTCAAGATGATCGCTGGCATGACAAAGCCGAAGACGGGTCGGATTGTCGCCGGCGGCAGGGTGCTTTTCGACAGCGGCGCGCGGATCGACCTTCCGCCGCAAGCTCGGCAGGTCGGTTTCGTCTTCCAGGACGGGAGGCTCTTCCCGCATCTTTCGGTGCGGCGCAACCTGACCTATGCGCGCTGGGCGGGCAAACGGCGCGCGACGCGGCCTTTCGGAGAGGTCGTGGCGCTGCTCGGGCTGGAAACCTATCTCGACCGCTCGCCCGCGACGCTTTCCGGCGGCGAGCGGCAGCGCGTGGCGATCGGGCGGGCGCTTCTGTCCGATCCGGCGATCCTTTTGATGGACGAGCCGCTCTCTTCGCTCGATCAGGCCCGGCGGCTCGAGATCCTGCCCTATATCGAGGCGATCCGCGACGAGACGGCCATCCCGATCGTCTATGTCAGCCACGAGATCGACGAGGTGGCGCGGCTCGCCGACACGGTGGTCGTGCTCGAACAGGGAAGGATGCTCGCTGCCGGACCGGCAGCGGAGATCTTCGGGCGGCTCGATCTCGGCGATACGCTCGGACGCCAGGAGGCGGGCGCGCTGGTCGAGGGGATGGTTCGCGAGGTCGAGCCGGAATATGGTGTCGTGCTGATCGGCGCCGATGGCGCCCGGCTGGAACTGGTCGGCGAAGGATTTTCGGGGGGTGAGGCGGTCAGGCTGCGCATCCGCGCGCGCGACGTCGCCATCGCGCTGCAGGTTCAGGCCGGCCACTCCATCCGCAACCAGCTTCCCTGCGTGGTGGAGGAGATCGTCGCGACAGATCCGGCCTTCGTCGAACTGGCGCTGAAGCTCGGTTCGCAGAGGCTGAGGTCACGCATTACCCGCAAATCCGCCGACGAGATGGGAATAAAGCCGGGCCAGAAGGTGGTGGCGCTGCTCAAGGCGGTGTCGGTCGAGCGGCGGGTGGCGCGGCACCTTCGCGAGAGACCGCCGCAATAGTGTCGTGTTCCGCTGCATTTTCAGCATATGCTTTTCGGCGCCGGGACGATTTCGGCCCGGCTTCGGAGTTTCCGCGCGTGATCCTCTTCCGCTTCCTGCTCGTGGTTGCCGCCGTCCTGCTCCTGCCTGCCTGTTCGGCGGGCGGCCGCATCATGAATGCGCTTCAGCCAGACGAGGGCGTCTCCGTGGAGAGGGGCATCGGCTACGGTTCGTTGCCGCGGCAGAAATACGATCTCTACAGCCCTGCCGACGCGAAGCCCGATACGCCGGTGATCGTCTTCATCTATGGCGGGAGCTGGCACAGCGGCGATCGCAAGGATTATGAATTTGTCGGCGAGGCGCTGGCGAGGGGCGGCTTCATCACGGCGATCGCGGATTACCGGCTTTATCCGAAGGTCATCTTTCCTTCCTTCGTCGAGGACGAGGCGAAGGCGGTGGCCGCGATCTCGAAGCGTGTCGGAACGGGGCACCCCCTCTTCGTCATGGGGCATTCGGCAGGCGCGCAGATCGGCGCTCTGCTGGTGCTCGATCCGCATTACCTGAAAGCGGAAGGGGTGGATGTCTGCCAACGCGTTTCGGGTTTCATCGGCCTTGCCGGCCCCTACGCCGCCTTGCCGCTGCACAGGGAGCGCTACCGGCTCATCTTTCCCGAGAAGGTCCGTGCTTCGGCCGTGCCGGTCAATTTCGCGACCGGGAAGCATCCGACCTCGCTGCTGATCGCCGGCAAGTCGGACCTTGTCGTTGATCCGGATAATACGGCCGATCTGGCGAAGGCGCTGAAACGGGCGGGCAATCGGGTCGAGGTCTCGGATTATCGGCGCGTCGGGCACATGCTTCTGGTCGGCTCGCTGGCCAAGCCGCTTCGCCAGTTCGCGCCGACGTTGCGGGAGATAAAGCGCTTCGTTCGGCACGAAAGCCAGCGGGCGGCGCCGTTCTGTGGCCGTTGACCTTCACCCGACGCAGGGCAGTATGCGCTCGATCAGATTGCGATAGGTGGCGTCGAGATCACTTGCGAGGCCCGATTCATCCATGAATTTCATGCGGCCGGAAAGGGCGAGGTCGGCGATGCCGTGCACCATCGACCATGCCGCGGCGACATCGAGCATCGCCGCCTTCTCGCCCGGAGATCCGCCGCCGCGGACGGCATTTACGCCCTGGATCAGCAGTCCGAGCGAGTTCATGGCGACCTGTTGCAACTCGGCGTCGTCGAAGTCCGGCCGCCCGGAGGCGAACATCAGGCGGAAGAGCGCCGGTTCGGAAATGGCGAAGTCGATATAACCAAGTCCGAGCGCGATCAGCCGCTCCCGCGGGTCGGCCGGTGCGGCGGACTGCCGGGCCGTCATGGCGGCGGTGAAGCGGGTGAAGGCGACGGCGGCCAGCGCGGTCAGCAGCCCGTCGGCGTCCCTGAAATGATGCGCGGGCGCGGCATGGGAGACGCCCGCGCGCTTGGCGCAGCCGCGAAGGGTGAAGCCTTCCACGCCCTTTTCCTTGAGTTCTTCTTCCGCGGCGACAAGCAGCGCCTCGCGCAGATCGCCATGGTGATAGCCGTCTTTCGTCTTCCCGCCTTCCGTCATTCCAGTGCCCTTTCCGCCTGATGCCGTATGCCTCGTCGTCTTCGTATGGGCTGTCATCTTTACGATGTCAAATTCTATCTTGACATCGTAAAGATCAATTGGCATATTTCGATCCTGACAGTGTCAAGATTGAGTCAGGAGGGAGCGATCATGAATGCGGAAATGATCTTTCGAATTGCCAATTCGGTCGCGGTCGTCGGCTGGCTTGTCCTGCTGGCCAGCCCGTTCGTGCCCAAGGTTGCGCACTATGTCTCGGCGATGGCGATCCCGCTTCTGCTCGCTGTCGCCTATAGCAGCCTGATCCTTGCGTTCTGGTCGAGCGGCCAGGGCGGCTTCGACAGCCTGGAGCATGTGGCGGAGCTTTTCCGGAGTCCGGAACTGCTGCTAGCGGGCTGGATCCACTACCTCGCCTTCGATCTCTTCGTCGGGGCGTGGATCACCGGGAAGGCTCGCGAAAACAATGTCGCTTTCTGGGCCGTGATCCCCTGCCTCGTCCTCACATTCCTCTTCGGTCCCGCCGGATTCCTGCTTTTCAGCGCCATCTCCGCGGCGAAGTCGGTCCCCTCATTGAAAGGAACAGCGTCATGAACACGCTTGCGAAATCGCTTCCGGTTCCCGTTTACACCCCTCCGGCTCTCCGCCTCGATCCTGTCTGGTGGCTCGGTGAACTTGGCCGGCGCGAACCGGTCCTCGCAGGCACCGGTATCCTCATCGGCCTTGCCGCCATCCCGATGGCCCTTGCCGGCGTGCTCGATCCACGGGTCTTCAACGGTATCGACGTATGGATCAAGCCGGTCAAGTTCGCGACGGCGATCTTCCTCTATATGCTGACGCTGGCTTTCTTCGCCGGTTGGGTGAACCGGAAGGACAGGCAGAAATGGTGGTTCAAAGCTGCTGTCTGGACCGTCGCGGCGGCAGCACTATTCGAAATCGTCTATATCTCGTACCAGGCATCGCTTGCCGAGGCGTCGCACTACAATCGTACCGATGTGCTGCATATCGTGCTCTATGCCTTAATGGGTGTCGGCGCGACGCTGATGGTTGCTTTTTCGGGGCTGCTTGCCTTTCTTGTCCAGCGGAACCGCGCGTTGAACGTGGCGCCCGCCATTCGCGATTCCGCCGTGATCGGGCTGGGCCTCACTTTTGTGCTGACGTTGATCGTCGCCGGGACGCTCAGCGCGTGGGGCAGCCACTGGATCGGCGGCGTTCATTCCGACGCCGGCGGCATGATCCTGACGGGCTGGTCGCGCGATGGCGGGGATCTGCGCGTCGCCCATCTTTTCGCGACGCACGCCATGCATTTCATCCCGATTTTCGGCGTCGCGTCGGCCTATATTTTCGGGGCCGGCAATCGCCGGCCGGTATGGGTGTTTTCGGCGCTGTTCACGAGCTTCATTGCCTTTCTCTACTTCCAGGCGCTTGCCGGGCAGCCGTTCCTTCCTTTCATCAAATAGCGAAGAGAAAGCGTGTTTCCTTCACGTTAACCATTCATTAATCAACCTGTCCTATCCTAAGACTTAGTCGGATCGGCTTTCCTCCTCCCAAGCGCGGTCCTGATCGGGGCGGTCGCACTGACCGCCCTTTTTCTGCGGCCCCGCGGGATGGATATCATCCGCCTTGCCGATCCGCCCTCCATCTGGCATCTGGATTTCTTCGCATCGAGGAGATCGTCATGTCGGATAAAAGGATCGCGGTCGTAACGGGCGCCGGGACCGGAGTGGGCAAGGCCACGGGTGCAACGCTTGTCGCCAATGGATGGACGGTGGTTTTCGTCGGCCGGCGGCGCGGCCCGCTCGATGCCGCCGTGACCGCTACCGGAGCGCCGGAAAGAGCCATCGCCATCCCCTGCGATATCTCGGACGCTTCCCAGGTCGATGAACTCTTCGCCGAGGTGAAGGAACGCTTCGGGCGTCTCGATCTCCTCTTCAACAATGCCGGAATGAGCTACAAATCGACCATGATCGACGAGATTCCGGTCGAAGTCTGGAATGACGTCGTGGGCGTCAATCTCACCGGTTCGTTCCTGTGTGCCCGCGGCGCCTTCGGCTTGATGCGGCACCAGTCTCCGCAAGGCGGCCGCATCATCAACAACGGTTCCGTTTCAGCCTACGCGCCGCGGCCCGGGTCAGTGCCCTATACGGCGACCAAGCATGCGATCACCGGACTCACGAAGACACTGGCGCTCGATGGGCGCCCCTTCGACATCGCCTGCGGCCAGATCGACATCGGCAACGCGCTGACCGAAATGGCGATGGCCATGACCAAGGGCGTGCCGCAGGCGAACGGCACGATCGCCGTCGAGGCGACCATGGACGTGCAACGCGTCGCCGAGGCCGTGCTGCATATGGCAAGCCTGCCGCTCGATGCGAACGTGCTGTTCATGACGGTGATGGCGACCAAAATGCCTTATGTCGGCCGAGGATAGCCGAGTTTCCTCCCGCACAGGCATCGACACGCATCCGGTGCTGTCTCACTGAAGGTCCGGCCAAAAAATTCTTTTCCCGATGTCACGTTCCGGCACTTCGTCTCGTCATGTGGGCGGAAATGCTCCACAGACAGAGGAAAAGAAGATGACCCCAAGATTGAACGCATTCGATGGCTATCTCGGCCAGATCAAGCCGCTGATCGAGTTCGGTACCATTGTCCAGGAGCGTATCGATCCCACATTGAGGGAACTGGTGAAAATTCGTGCCTCGCAGATCAATGGCTGCGCAATCTGCCTTCATATGCATGCGAACACTGCCCGAGCGAATGGCGAAACCGAAGAGCGGCTCCTGATGCTCGATGCCTGGCGCAATTCGCCGCTCTACAGTGAACGTGAACGCGCGGCGCTAGGCTGGACGGAAGCACTTACCCGCGTTGCAGAGACACACGCGCCCGATGACGCTTATGATGCGCTGCGTACACAGTTCAGCGAGGAGGAGCAGGTGGACCTCACGCTTCTGATCGGAGCCATCAACAGCTTCAATCGCCTGGGTGTCGGTTTCCGGGTGAACCATCCTGACCAGGCCCAGCGCAAGGCGGCCTGATGATCGCGACGCCGATGGCGCAGGACGCAGCGGCTTCGTTCGATCCGCTGCGTCCGAAACTCACGCGCATCGCCTATCGGATGCTGGGTTCGGTCGCTGACGCCGAAGATGTCGTGCAGGACGCTTTTCTGCGGTGGCTCGATACCGATCGTGGTGCCGTGCGGGTGCCTGAAGCCTTTCTGCGCCGCGTCGTCACGCGACTCTCCCTCGACGTCCTGAAGTCGGCCCGGCGTCAGCGGGAAACTTACATCGGGCCCTGGCTGCCCGACCCGATCCTCGAATCGGAGGACGAGGAAACGGACGATGTGACGCTGCCCCTGATGCTTGCCCTCGAACGTCTCTCACCGCTCGAGCGCGCCGCCTTCCTTCTTCATGACGTATTCGGCGTCGGTTTCGACGAGGTCGCCGAGACGATCGGTCGCGAGCCTGCGACCTGCCGCCAGCTTGCGAGCCGGGCGCGAACACATGTCCGCGCGGCGCGCCCGCGCTTCGACATGCCGAGGGAGCGTGCACTCGAGATCGCCACCGCCTTTTTCGCCGCCTCGCGCAGCGGCGACATGCAAGGACTGCGCTCGCTTCTGGCGGATGACGTGACGGTCCAGACCGACGGCGGCGGCAAGAAATCGGCGGCGCTGCGGCCTATCGTCGGGATCGACAACGTCGTCGCGGTTCATGCCGCCCTTGTCCGCATCTTCAACAAGAATATGTCGCGGGTTGTGCGTCACGGTTTCATCGACGGCCTGCCCGGTTTTGTCACGGTCGAGGAAGGGGATACTTTGCAAACCACTGCTCTGAGGATCGACGACGAAGGCAGGATCTCGGCGATCTATATCGTGCGTAATCCAGACAAGCTGGAGCACCTTGGCGGCAATGCCGTCCACTGACGTGATCGTCGCATCGATAAATGTTCTGCTTGTCTGGTTGAGAATACCTGACTAAAGTCAGATAATGGATAAGGATCAGATCGAGCAGGTTCGTCGATTCAACCGACTGGTGACACGTCGGATCGGCGCGCTCAGCGACGATTATCTGTCGCGCGGGCGGCCCCTCGGCGAGGCGCGGCTGATCTTCGAGGTGGGTGCTGCCGACGGCATGGATCTCGGCCGGCTGAGGGCGAAGCTCGGGCTCGATTCCGGCTATATGAGCCGGCTCCTGCGGTCGCTGGAGGCGCAGGAGATGATTGAGGTCCGCCGCAAACCGGGCGACGGGCGGGCACGGGAGGTTCTTCCGACGGCCCGGGGCCGAAAGGAATTCGCTACCTATGATTCCCGCTCGGCGAAGTTTGCGGAATCCATGCTGTCGCCATTGGGAGATATCCAGCGCGAGCGGCTTGTCGCTGCCATGGCCGAGGTCGAGCGGCTTATCCGTGCGTCCTTCGTGACCGTTGCCGAGGAATCGCCCAGAAGTGCTGACGGACGCTGGTGCCGGACGCAATACTTTTCCGAACTGGCGCGGCGTTTCGAGCATGGCTTTGACGTTGCTACCGGCGATCCTTCCGACAGCGCCGATCTCCTGCCGCCATCAGGCTCATTCGTCATCGCCCGTCTCGACGGCGAGCCGGCCGGATGCGGCGGGCTGAAGACGCTCGACGCCCAGACCGGCGAGATCAAGCGTGTCTGGACGGCCGCATCGGCGCGCGGCATCGGTGTCGCGGGGCGGATCATGCGGTGGCTGGAGGAGCGCGCAAGGGAAATGGGATTTTCGGTCGTGAGGCTCGACACCAACAAATCGCTCACCGAGGCGCAGGCGCTTTACCGCAAGCTCGGCTATCATGAGATCGGCCGCTACAACGACAATCCCTACGCCAGCCACTTCTTCGAGAAATCGCTATAGGAACAGATTTCGGCAGAGGAGACGGCGCTGCGGAATCATGCCTTCTCTTCTCAACGCCGTCGCTTGCAGTCATATTGGACGGCGAGCCACTCGCGGCCCGATCCGTCGGATGCGACCCAATATTGCTGCATCAGTTCGTGATCGTCGCCATCTCTCGTGATGACGAAGTTGGAGCGTATCATGCGGCCTTCGACTTCCGATCCCATGCCTACGAAGCCGAGCGGTGCAAACTCGAACGTCACCTTGTCGTCCGTTCCCTTGTCGAAGCTGAAGGCCGGCATGATGCCGACGGGAAATCGCGTATCGAGCGAGACATACTGCCAACGGCCCTCGACCCTGCTGTAGGTCAGATAGGCGATGCGACGGAAATCGGGGGCTCCTGAATTTTCGGCCGGCCTCATCGTCTCCTGCAGATAGCGTCCTACCATCCTGCGCTCCGCCACGATGCCTTTGATGACGCTCGCCTTGGCGTCGGCAGCGGGCTGGAAGGTCATGACGACATCCCACGTTCCCGCGTCTTTCCTTAGCACCTCCGTTTCATGGTCGGGCGCGTTCATCCGCTCCGCAGCCATGGGAGCCGAGGCGGAACTGTCTTGCGTATAGCCGGAGGCAGGTATGAATGTCGTCGATAGGAATGCGGCCGATGCGAGCATGATGCGCAGGGGTGTTAATGCACGATACTTCTGGGGACGAACCATGTCGTTCTCCTTCAGGATTTGCCCCCAGAGACCGTTTGGATGCAATCGGCGCTATCCGGCCGCCGTTGCCTTCTGTTCGGACAGGAACGCGCCCATGCGTTCGATGGCTCTCAGGATATTCTCCTCCGAATTGGCGTAGGAGAGGCGCAGATAGCCTTCGCCGAGCACGCCGAAATCCGGTCCGCCGATAAGCGCTACGCCGGCTTCCTCCAACAGCGCCGAGGCGAGCTTCTTCGCCTTCCAGCCGGTCCCCGAGACGTTCGGGAAGGCGTAGAACGCGCCCTTCGGCGTGATGCAGGTCACGCCGGGCAGGCCATTTAGCCCCTCGACCACCACTTGCCGACGGCGGTCGAAGGCGCGCATCATCTTTTCCACCTCGTCCTGCGGCCCGTCGATGGCGGCGATGCCGGCATACTGGCTTGGCGCGTTGACGCAGGACCAGCAATTGACGGCCAGTTTGCGGATCTTGTCGTAGAGCCCATCCGGCCAGATCGACCAGCCCATGCGCCAGCCGGTCATCGCCCAGGTCTTCGACCAGCCGTTCAGCACTACCAGCCGGTCGCGGATTTCGGGGAAGGCAAGCAGCGAAGTCGCCTTCTCGCCGTCATAGGTCATGACGTCGTAGATCTCGTCGGAGAGGATGGCGACATCGGGGTGCGCTTGCAGCCCCTTCACCAGCTTTTCGATCTCCCCGCGGGGAGTGACGCCGCCGGTCGGGTTTGCGGGCGAATTCAGGATGACAAGCCGCGTCTTGGGCGTGATGAGCGCTAGCGTCTCCTCCGCCGAGAAGGCGAAGCCGTTCTCCTCGCGGATCGGGATCGGAACCGGCTTCGCGCCTGTGAACTCGATCATGGAGCGATAGATCGGGAAGCCGGGGTCTGGGTAGAGGATTTCCGCACCCGGTTCACCGAACATGATGATCGTCGCGTACATGGTCGGCTTGCCGCCCGGCAGGATCATGACGTTTTCGGGCGAAACCTCGACACCGGTCATCGTCAGCGTCCGCCGCACCACCGCCTCGCGGCAGGCAAGCAGCCCAGTCGCCGGCGTATAGCCGTGATGCCCGTCGCGTAGTGCCTTGATCGCCGCTTCCACGATATGCGCCGGCGTGTGGAAGTCTGGCTGGCCGATGCCGAGGTTGATGATGTCGCGGCCCTCGCTGCTGAGTGCGGTAGCGCGCGCGAGAACGGCAAAGGCGTTTTCCTCGCCGATGCGGTCGAAGGCGGGAACGGTGTGGAGCATTTGAAGGCCGATCT
>JBDZVC010000453.1:0-3367 GCA_040255475.1 Phyllobacteriaceae bacterium
TGGCTGACCGGCTACGATACGTTCGGCTTCTGCTTCTTCCAGTGCCTGATCGTGCAGGCGGACGGGAGCATGACGCTCCTGACCCGCTCGGCCGATCTGCGCCAGGCGCGCCACACCTCCATCATCGAGAATATCGTCGTGTGGACCGACCGCGTCGACGCCAATCCGGCGGTGGAACTGCGCAACCTGCTGAACGACCTCGACCTGCTTGGCGGCCGCATCGGCGTCGAATACGACACACATGGGCTGACCGCCTATAACGGGCGGCGGGTGGACGAGCAGCTTCAGACCTTCGGCCAGATCGTCGACGCATCCGGCATTGTCGGCCATCTGAGGCTGTTCAAGAGTCCGGCCGAAATTGCCAAGGTGGAAAAGGCGGCGGCCCTTGCCGACGATGCGCTCGACGCGGCGCTGCCGCTCATAAAACAGGGCGGCGACGAAGCCGCCATCCTCGCCGCGATGCAAGGCACCATCTTCGCCGGCGGCGGCGACTATCCGGCCAATGAGTTCATCATCGGCTCGGGCGCGGACGCGCTTCTGTGCCGGTATAAATCCGGCCGCCGCAAGCTCAACAAGAACGACCAGCTAACGCTCGAATGGGCGGGCGTCTTCAACCACTACCACGCAGCGATGATGCGCACCGTCATCGTCGGCAAGGTGTCGAAGCGCCATCAGGAACTGTTCGACGCCGCGCGAGAGACGCTGCTTGCGGTGGAAAAGGCCATGACGCCCGGCAATACGTTCGGCGACGTCTTCGACGCGCACGCCCGCGTGATGGAAGCGCATGGCCTGACCAAGCACCGGCTGAACGCCTGTGGCTATTCGCTTGGCGCCCGCTTCACGCCGTCCTGGATGGACATGCCGATGTTCTATGCAGGCAATCCCGAGCCGATCGCGCCCGACATGACGCTCTTCGCTCATATGATCATCATGGATTCGGAAACCGAAACCGCCATGACACTCGGCCGCACCTATCTCACCACCGAGGACGCCCCGAAGCCGCTCTCGCGCCACGGCCTCGACCTGATCGTACGTTGAATGCCCGATCACGCGTTGAATGAATAGCGTCAAACGGGTAATCGAAGAGACAACACCCGGTGCGGAGGGTCAGGATTAAGTGAGACGCTTGTTGCCTGCGATCGCAGGGCTGGTTGCGGCGGGGGTCCTCGGCGGCTGCAACACCGCTTCAACCCTCAACACCGCCACGCCTCCACCGGCCGGGAGCACCGCCAGCCCCACGGCGACACTGTCCACGACGCCCGGCGCCACGCCTCCCGGCCAGACCGCGACGGCCGCCCTGCCGGTCGGGAGCCTTTCCAGCCAGCGCGTGCAATTCGCGCCCATCGTCGGAACGACGGCCGAATCGGTCGGCCCGCTCTCGAAGGAACTGTCGGCACGGGCAAAGGCCCGCAGCCTGACTCTTGTCCCGGCCAACGATCCTTCCACGACGCTTCTGATGAAGGGCTATTTCTCGGCCCTGACCGACAACAGCCAGACGACTGTGATCTATGTCTGGGACGTGCTCGATCCGGCCGGCAACCGGCTGCACCGCATCGAAGGCCAGCAGAAGGCGCCTCCCGGCAAGGGTGAAGGTTTTGCCGCCGTCACCGAAGGCACGATGAAGACGATCGCCGATCAGACGATTGACCAACTCGTCACCTGGCTTTCGGCCAGGAAGACATAAGCCGGCGGCATTTTTCCACGGCAATTGTGGCATTGGGCGAGGTTTTGCCGCTACGCGCTTGCAATACCGGCATAGGGCGCTAAAAAGCGCTCCTATCCGCTCTCCCCCAGGGACCATCCATGAAACTTTTCGCGGGAAATTCCAATCGGGTGCTGGCCGAGGCCGTCGCCCGCTACCTGAACATATCCCTGGGCAAGGCGAGCGTCCGGCGGTTCGCGGACCAGGAGATATTCGTCGAAATCCAGGAGAATGTACGCGGCGAAGATGTCTTCGTCCTGCAGTCCACCTCCTACCCCGCCAACGACCATCTGATGGAACTGCTCATCATGATGGATGCCTTCCGCCGCTCCTCGGCCCGGCGCATCACGGCGGTGATCCCTTATTTCGGCTACGCGCGGCAGGATCGACGCGCCTCGGGCCGCACCCCGATTTCGGCAAAGCTCGTTGCCAACCTCATCACGCAGGCCGGCGCCGACCGCGTGCTGACGCTCGACCTCCATGCCGGGCAGATCCAGGGCTTCTTCGACATACCGACCGACAACCTCTTCGCCGTCCCGGTGATGGCCCGCGACGTCAAGGCGAAATACAAACTTCCGAACGTCATGGTGGTCTCGCCGGATGTCGGCGGCGTGGTGCGTGCCCGCGCGCTCGCCAAGCGCATCGACGCCCAACTCGCCATCGTCGACAAGAGGCGTGAGCGGCCGGGCGAGTCCGAAGTGATGAACATCATCGGCGACGTGCGCGGCAAGGATTGCCTGCTCATCGACGACATCGTCGATTCGGGCGGCACGCTCTGTAATGCCGGCGACGCGTTGCTTGCCAATGGCGCCACCAGCGTCACCGCCTATATCACCCATGGCGTACTCTCCGGCGGAGCGGTGGCGCGCATCACCGGCTCCAAACTGAAGGAACTAGTCATCACCGATTCCATCCAGCCGACATCGTCGGTGGAGGCGGCACGCAACATCCGTGTCATCTCGATTGCCGACCTGATCGGCGAGGCGATCTCGCGCACGGCAAGCGAGGAATCTGTTTCGAGCCTTTTCGACTGAGTCCCCCGGGCAAGTGAGGCAAAGCATCCGCTTGCGCGGGCCTCTGGCATTCGGTATAGACGCGCGTCCGCGTAGACACCCTTGGAGGCACCGCGGATGAAGGCGGCCTGGCCGCGTGATCCCCGATCCTGTTCGGCAAAGATCATGCTCCCTTCGGGGCGGGTGCTTTCGACGTTTCCGGCCAATGCTGCAAGGCGAGCCGGGGGCGCTCCAAAAACGCG
Source organism: Phyllobacteriaceae bacterium (assembly GCA_040255475.1). Lineage (GTDB taxonomy): Bacteria > Pseudomonadota > Alphaproteobacteria > Rhizobiales > Rhizobiaceae > Mesorhizobium_L. Next base: position 2,958 of record JBDZVC010000453.1, read on the forward strand.
AAAGGAAAAGCCATGAGCCACGATACTTACGAGCTCAAGGCCGAAGCGCGCGAACGGGTCGGTAAGGGGTCCGCCCGTGAAGTTCGGCGCAACGGCAAGATACCCGCCGTCATCTATGGCGACAAGAAGCCTCCCCTGGCGATCGCGCTCTCCTACAAGGAGATCTACTACAAGATCCATGGCGGCGGCTTCATGACCACCATCGCCACGATCGACGTCGGCGGCGACAAGATCCAGGTCCTCCCCAAGGACTACCAGCTCGATCCGGTCCGCGACTTCCCGATGCACGTGGATTTCCTGCGCGTCGGCAAGGACACGATCGTGACCGTCTTCGTGCCCGTGCACTTCATCAACGAGGAAAAGTCGCCCGGCATCAAGCGCGGCGGCGTGCTCAACGTCGTGCGCCACGA
>JBDZVC010000454.1:0-3361 GCA_040255475.1 Phyllobacteriaceae bacterium
CTTGTATGCTCATTTCATATGTCCCCTCGAACATCTGCCAACAAGCGGGCGATGGACGAGGCTAGGACTCACCTAGCGGAAAGTAAACGGGAACCTGGCCGCGCCGTGCGCGAAGTCGGTGGAAAATCACCTCGCAAAGGGGAGGGCGCTCGCTTGAACCGGCCGGCTTTTTCGGGCACATGGCGGCCATGTCCGCATCGAAGTTTCCGCCATCCCGCACGGTCGATCACTGCGTCTTGCCAGTTGCCGATCTCGGTGCGGCGCGCGAGCGGTTGACGTCACTCGGTTTCGTCGTGGCGCCTGACGGCGCCCATCCATTCGGCACCGCCAATTGCTGCGTCTATCTAGCCGACGGCACGTTCCTTGAGCCACTGGCGCAAGCGGATGACGAGGCTGAAAGGGAAGCGGCCCGACAAGGGAATATGTTCACCGCGCGCGACCTTGCCTACCGCTATCGCCAGGGCGACGAGGGGTTTTCGGCGCTCGTGTTCGGGACCGAGGATGCGGCCGCCGACCATGCTGGATTTGTCGAGGCAGGCTTTTCGGGCGGCAGCATGCTCGATTTTTCACGCGGCTTCACCGATGCTTCCGGCAAGACGGACAAGGCTTCCTTCCGATTAGCTTTCGTGGGTGATTGGCGGGCGCCGGATTGCTTCTTCTTCACCTGCCAGCGCGTGCGCGTGCCCGAGGTCGACCGCTCCGTGCTCCAAATGCATCGTAATGGCGCAATACGCATCAAGGGCATAGTGCTGGCGGCGCGTCGCGCTCATGACTTTATCGATTTTGTCAGGGTCGCAACGAACGCAACCTCCACGAACGAGGATCGCGGCGCGACACGGATAGAGGCGGCGAATGCCGTACTCGAACTGCTTGAAAGCAAGGCCATGGAGAGCCGGTTCGGCGTCTCCTTGCCGACCGATCCCGGCCTGCGACTTCATGCGATCCGCTTCGGCGTACGTGAAGTGACCGAAACGGAAGCCCTGTTGCGCAATGCCGGGATCGCTTATGTGAAGCGTGAGGGCAGGCTCGTTGTCCATCCAGCGCCGGGGCAGGGCGCCATATTCGTGTTCGAGGCAGAATGACCATACCCAATCACACAGTCCTCGCTGGCGGCGTGCGCTTTTCGAATGACGGCCCGCTTTCGCTGATCGCCGGCCCCTGCCAGCTCGAAACGCGGCAGCATGCCTTCGACATGGCAGGCGCCCTGAAGGAGATCGCGGACGGGCTCGGTATCGGCCTCGTCTACAAGACGAGCTACGACAAGGCGAACCGCACCTCGCTTTCCGGTGCGCGGGGCGCCGGACTCGACGCGGCGATGCCGGTCTTCGACGATGTCCGCCGCGAGTTCGGCCTTCCGATCCTGACCGACGTCCATACGGAGGAGCAGTGTGGCCTCGTCGCGCCGCATGTCGACATCCTGCAGATTCCGGCTTTCCTGTCGCGCCAGACCGACCTGCTCATCGCTGCCGCGAAGACCGGGAAGATCGTCAATGTGAAGAAGGGCCAGTTCCTTGCCCCGTGGGACATGAAGAACGTGGTCGCCAAGATCACCGGTTCCGGCAATGCCAATGTGCTGGTCACCGAGCGCGGCGCGTCCTTTGGCTATAACACGCTGGTTTCCGACATGCGTTCGCTACCGATTATGGCGGAGATGGGCGCGCCGGTCATCTTCGACGCCACCCACTCCGTGCAGCAGCCGGGCGGGCAGGGCGGCTCGACAGGCGGCGAGCGTCGTTTCGTCGAAACGCTCTCGCGTGCAGCCGTTGCCGTCGGTGTCGCGGGTGTTTTCGTCGAGACGCATCAGGATCCCGACCATGCACCTTCGGACGGGCCGAACATGGTGCCGCTCAAGGATCTGCCGTCGCTCCTGGAGCGGCTCATCGCGCTCGACCGCGTTGCCAAGGCCTGATCGCACTGGCTTGTGACTGGCTGCCGGCAAATGTACGCTGCGGCGGGGGCGAATGCTTGAGCCGCAAGGAGGAAGCCATGTCCGTCGCTCGCGTCACCGAAATCACCGCCTCGTCCAAAGTCAGTTTCCAGGATGCGCTGGAAAAGGGGATCGAACGCGCCAACAAGACGCTGAAAAACGTCAAGGGTGCATGGATCCAGGAACAGAAGGTGGAGGTCGAGGACGGCCGCATCACCGCTTATCGCGTCAATATGAAGGTGACTTTCGTCCTGACGGACTGATTGTGACGGCTGGGGACTTTGACGAGCTAAGGTCAAAGTCCTGGCACCCCCATCATTGCACATCCTGCTCGACGATCGGCGTCTACGTTATGCGAAACGCCATCCACGATGCCGGAACCGATTGCCTTTCACGGCGCTTCGGCTAAGACGGGCGCGACAAAAATCACTGAAAGCAGGGACAAGGCCATGACCGCCATCGTCAACATCGTGGGTCGTGAAATCCTCGATAGCCGCGGTAATCCGACCGTAGAGGTCGATGTCGTTCTGGAAGACGGCTCGATGGGGAGGGCGGCGGTGCCATCCGGCGCATCGACGGGTGCGCACGAGGCGGTCGAACTGCGTGACGGCGGCGAGCGCTATCTCGGCAAGGGCGTCCTGCGCGCGGTGGAGGCCGTCAATGGCGAGATATTCGAAGCCATCGGCGGGATGGAAGCCGAAGAGCAGATCCATATCGACCGCACGATGATCGAACTGGACGGCACGCCGAACAAGAGCCGGCTAGGCGCCAATGCCATCCTCGGCGTATCGCTCGCTGTCGCCAAGGCGGCGTCCGAGGCGGCCGGTCTGCCGCTTTACCGCTATGTCGGCGGCACTTCGGCACGTGTCCTGCCGGTGCCGATGATGAACATCATTAATGGCGGGGCGCACGCCGACAATCCGATCGATTTCCAGGAGTTCATGATCCTGCCGGTCGGCGCACCGACGTTGCGCGAGGCCGTGCGTATCGGCTCGGAAGTCTTCCATACGCTCCGCAAAGGGCTGAAGGATGCCGGCCACAACACCAATGTCGGCGACGAGGGCGGCTTCGCGCCGAACCTGAAGGACGCCCAGTCGGCGCTCGATTTCATCATGAATTCGATCGAAAAGGCCGGCTATCGGACCGGTGACGACGTCGCCATCGGGCTCGATTGCGCGGCGACGGAATTCTATCATGAAGGCAAATACGCTTACGCCGGCGAAAAGAAGACCCGCGATGCCAAGGCGCAGGTGAAGTACCTCGCCAAGCTGGTCGCCGACTATCCCATCATCACTATCGAGGACGGCATGGCCGAGGACGATTGGGAGGGCTGGAAGGCATTGACCGATGTGCTCGGCGGCAAGGTGCAACTCGTCGGTGACGATCTGTTCGTCACGAACACCGAACGGCTCCGCGACGGCATCCGCATGGGCG
>JBDZVC010000455.1:0-3358 GCA_040255475.1 Phyllobacteriaceae bacterium
ATTGCGGCGCGGGGCTGTTGAGTCGCGAAGGGATGCGCATATGACGGTGGGAAGCGGCCTGCGGCAGATCGCGGGCAAGTTTGACGACGAATTGCGGTTCTTCAAGGGATGGCTCGACAAGCCGAAGGCGGTCGGCGCCATCATGCCGACCAGTTCGATTACCGCGCGACGAATGGCTTCGGTGATCGACCCGTCTTCCAACCTGCCTGTCCTCGAACTTGGCCCCGGCACGGGCGTCATCACCCGCGCCATCCTGGAGCGCGGCATTCCCCCGGAAAATCTCTATACGATCGAGTACTCGGAGGATTTCGTTGATTTCCTCAAGGTGGAGTTCCCCGATGTGAACGTCATCCAGGGGGACGCCTTCGATCTCGACAAGACACTTGGCGCCTTCGGCGACCTGAAGTTCGACGCCTGCGTTTCCGGCGTGCCGCTTCTGAATTTCCCGGTTGCCCGGCGCATCGCCTATATCGAGGGCATTCTGGACCGGCTGCCGGAGGGGCGCCCGATCGTGCAGCTTACCTACGGGCCGCTGTCGCCGGTGCCGCCAAGGCGCGGAAGCTACACCGTCTCGCATCTCGATTTCGTCTTCCGCAATGTCCCGCCGACCCAGCTTTGGGTCTATCGGCGCGGCGTGGCGCCGGTGCGGCACAGGAAGTTTCCCGGCTTTCCACACCGCCGCGTGAAGGCGAGGAATTGATTCGCCGACCATATCGCCTATACCGGCCGCGATGATATTCGCGGACGGTTGCTGATGGTTCCCAGGATACTGGTTTTCGCCGGTTCGACCCGCACCGGTGCTTTTTCGGTGCGGACGGCCGACGCGGCGGTGAAGGAACTGGCGCTTCAGGGCGCCGAGGTCACTCGTATCTCGCTGGCCGACTATCCGCTGCCGATCATGGATCAGGATCTGGAGCGTGAGAAGGGCATCCCCGAAAACGCCCTGCGGCTCGGCCGCATGATCACGTCGCATGACGGCGTGCTGGTCGCGAGCCCCGAATATAATTCGTCCATCCCTCCGCTTCTCAAGAACAGCATCGATTGGGTAAGTCGGATCCGCCGCGACAATGGCCGTGCCTTCGTGCCGCTTTCCGGCAAGGTGTTCGGCCTATGCTCCTCCTCGGACGGCGCCTTCGGCGGCGCGCGCGGCCTCTACCATCTGCGCTCCGTGCTGATGGCCTGCCGCGCGGAGATCGTCACGCCGCAATGCTCCGTCTCGCGCGCCAGCGAGGCCTTCGACGAGGAGGGCGGCCTCAGGGACGAGCGCCTCCGCCAATCCATGGAAACCGTGTGCCGGACGCTCATCGAACGCGCGCAGATGCTGTCAACGAGGGTCGAACCATGAATGCAGCTATGCCCGCCATCAAGGACAAGCTGATCGTCGGGCTCGACGTGCCGACCGTCGCCGAAGCGGAGAAGGTGGTGCGTGAACTCGACGGGGCGGCCGGTTTCTACAAGATCGGCTACCAGCTTGCCTTTGCTGGCGGGCTCGACTTCGCCCGCGAACTGGCAGGCGGCGGCACGAGGATCTTCCTCGACATGAAACTGCTCGACATCGACAACACGGTCGCCAAGGGCGTGGAGTCGATCGCGAAGATGGGCATGGCGATGCTCACCGTACACGCCTATCCGCGCGTCATGCGCGCGGCTGCCGAGGCCGCGAAAGGCTCGGGCCTGACCATCCTCGCCGTCAGCGTGCTGACCTCCATGGACGCGCGCGACATGGAAGACGCCGGTTATAGCGGCGACCCGGCCGAGCTGGTCTTGCGCCGCGCCGGGCAGGCGCGCGAGGCGGGTGTCGGCGGCATCGTCTGCTCGGCCGCGGAGGCTGAAGCCGTGCGTGGCATCGTCGGAAAAGACATGGCTGTGGTGACGCCGGGCATCCGCCCCGCCGGCGCCGACCATGGCGACCAGAAACGCGTGACGACGCCCGCAGACGCCATCCGCGCCGGCGCCAGCCATCTCGTCGTCGGCCGCCCCATCCTCGGTGCGGTTGACAGGAGAAAGGCCGCGCTTTCTATTCTTGCGGAAATGCAGTCCGCTTAAGGAAAGAAGGATAAAATGCCCAAGGGATATTGGATCGCGCGCGTCGATGTCCGCGACCCGGAACGCTACAAGGACTACGTCGCGACAGCGAAGCCGGCCTTCGAGAAATATGGCGCCAATTTCCTCGCCCGCGGCGGCGTATATGTGGAGATGGAAGGCAAGGCGAGGGCGCGTAACGTCGTGATCGAGTTTCCTTCGCTCCAGGCGGCAAAGGATTGCTATAACTCGCCCGAATATCAGGCGGCCAAGGCGATCCGCGTCACCGTAGCCGACGCCGAGATGGTCCTGGTCGAAGGCGCCTGATTCGCCGAAACGCATGAAAAGACGAACGCCGGCTTTCCGAAACCGGCGTTGACGCAACGGAATAAGGCTCCGTTAACCATATTTCATCCACATATTCGCCGAAAGTCACGGTGCGTCACGTATTGCGCTGCAACGAAACGCTGCTAGTTTTGTATGCACAGCAACATTAGCCCGGACCGGCATGGCTCTTTCAGGCCGGCCTCGGAGACGGGACTTTAATGTTTTATCAGCTCTACGAAATAAACCACGCGGCCTTGCAGCCATTTCGTGTATACGCCGACGCCGTCCGCTTCTTTTATTCCAATCCACTGAACCCGCTGTCGAAGACGATATGGGGCCGTTCGGTGGCTGCGACTGCCGAGCTTTTCGAGCGCACGACGCGCCGTTACGGCAAGCCGGCATTCGGCATCGCCTCGACGGAGATCGACGGCAAGGAGGTTCCGGTCGTCGAGAAGACCGTCTGGTCGCGCCCCTTCTGCAACCTCCTGCACTTCGAGAAGCACGGCGCCCGAAATGGCAGCGAACCGAAGCTTCTGATGGTCGCGCCGATCTCGGGCCATTACGCGACGCTGCTGCGCGGCACGGTCGAGGCCATGTTGCCGCATGCGGATGTCTATATCACCGACTGGGTCGATGCGCGCATGGTGCCGCTTGCCAAGGGGCATTTCGACCTCGACGATTACATCGAATACGTCATCGAGATGCTGCATGCGCTGGGCGAGGGCACGCATGTGATGGCGGTCTGCCAGCCTTCGGTGCCCGTCTTCGCGGCCTCGGCGCTGATGGAGGCGCGGGGCGACCGTTTCGCGCCTGCCTCCATGGTCCTCATGGGCGGCCCGATCGACACGCGCTCCAACCCGACGGCGGTCAACCAGCTTGCCGAGGCGCACGGCATCGACTGGTTCCGCGACAATGCCATCATGCAGGTGCCGTGGCCGCATCCGGGCTTCATGCGCGAGGTCTATCCGGGCTTCCTGCAGCTTTCCGGCTTCATGAGCATGAACCTCGA
>JBDZVC010000456.1:0-3356 GCA_040255475.1 Phyllobacteriaceae bacterium
GTGTCCTTGAAGATCATGATCATCGGCGCGTTCACGCAGGCGCCGGCGCATTCGATCTCTTCCCAGGACAGGGTCCCGTCCGCGTTCGTGTGGAACTGTTCGGAATGGATCTTCTCGCGGCAGACATCCATCAGCGCCTCGGCACCGCGCAGCATGCACGGCGTCGTGCCGCAGACCTGCACATGCGCCCGCGTGCCGACCGGTTTCAACTGGAACTGCGTATAGAAGGTGGCGACCTCGAGCACACGGATCAGCGGCATGTCGAGCATCTTGCTCACTTCCTCGATCGCCGGCCGCGTCACCCAGCCTTCCTGCTCCTGCGCAATCATCAAGAGCGGGATCACGGCCGATTGCTGCCGCCCTTTCGGGTATTTGCCGATCCAGTTTTTCGCCGCGACGGCATTCGCCTTGCTGAAGGCAAAGCTGTCCGGCTGTACTTCTGCTAACCTGCGTACGCTCATTGCTTCTCACATTCCCATACGCCCGTCGCCGCCCGACGGCGGTTCACCGGTCGACCTCGCCGAAGACGATGTCGATCGACCCCAGGATGGCCGAGATGTCGGCCAGCATGTGCCCCTTGCAGAGGAAATCCATCGCCTGCAGATGCGCGAAACCGGGCGCGCGCAGCTTGCAGCGATAAGGCTTGTTGGTTCCGTCCGAGACCAGATAGACGCCGAACTCACCCTTGGGCGCCTCGACCGCCGCGTAGACCTCGCCCGCCGGAACCTTGTAGCCCTCGGTATAAAGCTTGAAATGGTGGATAAGCGCTTCCATCGAGCGCTTCATCTCGCCGCGCTTCGGCGGCACGACTTTGCCGTCCGTATTGGAAACGGGACCAACCTTCTCCTTACCGAGCAGGCGCTCGACGCACTGCTTCATGATCCTTGCCGACTGGCGCATCTCTTCCATGCGAATGATGTAGCGGTCGTAGCAGTCGCCGTTCCTGCCAACGGGGATCTGGAACTCCATTTCCGGATAGCATTCGTAGGGCTGCGACCTTCTCAGGTCCCAGGCCGCCCCCGAACCGCGCACCATCACGCCGGAGAAACCCCATGCCCACGCGTCTTCCAGCGAGACCACGCCGATATCGACGTTGCGCTGCTTGAAAATGCGGTTGTCTGTGAGGAGCACTTCGAGATCGTCGAGCGTCTTGTAGAACGGGTCGATCCACTTGCCGATATCCTCGACCAGCTTTTCCGGCAGATCCTGGTGCACGCCGCCCGGCCGGAAATAGGCCGAGTGCATACGCGCGCCGGAAGCGCGCTCGTAGAAGACCATCAGCTTCTCGCGCTCCTCGAAACCCCAAAGCGGTGGGGTGAGCGCGCCGACATCCATCGCTTGCGTGGTGACATTCAGGAGATGCGAAAGGATACGCCCGATCTCGGCATAGAGTACTCGGATCAACTGCCCGCGGATCGGCACTTTGATGTCGAGCAGACGCTCCACGGCGAGCGCGAAGGCATGTTCCTGGTTCATCGGCGCGACATAGTCGAGCCGGTCGAAATACGGCACCGCCTGCAGATAAGTCTTCGCCTCGATCAGTTTCTCGGTGCCGCGATGAAGCAGCCCGATATGCGGATCGACGCGCTCGACGACTTCGCCATCGAGCTCCAGCACAAGGCGCAGAACGCCATGCGCGGCCGGATGCTGCGGGCCGAAATTGATATTGAAATTGCGGACGTTGTGTTCCGTCATTACTGCTTCGCCTTCTCGTCGCCCGGCAGCACGTAATCAGTGCCTTCCCACGGCGAAAGGAAATCGAAATTGCGGAATTCCTGCTTCAGTTCGACAGGTTCGTAGATGACGCGCTTTACCTCGTCATCGTAGCGGACCTCGACGAAGCCGGTCAGCGGAAAATCCTTCCTCAGCGGGTGACCCTCGAAGCCGTAATCGGTCAGGATGCGGCGCAGGTCCGGATGCCCGGTGAAAAGCACGCCATAGAGATCGTAGACCTCGCGCTCGTACCAGAGTGCGCCGGGATAGACGGCGGTGGCCGAGGGGATCGGCGTCTCCTCGTCCGCCTGAACCTTGACGCGGACGCGCATGTTCTTCTTCGGCGAAAGCAGGTGGTAGACGACGTCGAAGCGCTCCTCGCGCTCCGGATAATCGGCACCGGAAATATCGATGAAGGAGACGAAGCGGCATTCCGGATCGTCACGCAGGAAAGTCAGAACCTCGACGATGTCGTTCTTCGGTACCGTAACCGTCAGCTCGCCATAGGCGAGCACGGAAGAGGCTATCCGGTCGTTCAGGCCTTCCTTGAGGCGGACATCCAGGGCGCCAAGAGCGTCGCTCATATGATCTCCTCAACGCTCGATCGTGCCGGTACGGCGGATTTTCTTCTGCAAGAGAAGGATGCCGTAAAGCAGCGCCTCCGCCGTCGGCGGGCAGCCGGGCACATAAATGTCCACCGGCACGACGCGGTCGCAGCCGCGCACCACCGAATAGGAATAGTGGTAGTAGCCGCCGCCATTGGCGCAGGAGCCCATGGAGATGACGTAGCGCGGCTCCGGCATCTGGTCGTAGACCTTGCGGAGCGCCGGAGCCATCTTGTTGCACAGCGTGCCGGCGACGATCATCACATCCGACTGGCGAGGCGAGGCGCGCGGCGCGACGCCGAACCGCTCCGAATCGTAGCGCGGCATGGATGTCTGGATCATCTCGACCGCGCAGCAGGCGAGCCCGAAGGTCATGAACATCAGCGAGCCCGAACGCGCCCAGGTGATCAGCGCCTGCGACGACGTGACGAGAAAGCCCTTGTCGGCGAGTTCGTTGTTGATCTCGCCATAGAACGGATCGTTTGCGCCGACCGGCTTGCCGGTGGCCGGGTCGAGAATGCCCTTCGGCTTCGGCGCGACGAGGGTGGCGGAACTATCGCTCAATCCCATTCCAGCGCTCCTTTTTTCCATTCGTAGATAAAGCCGATGGTCAGCACCGCGAGGAACACCATCATCGACCAGAAACCCAGCCAGCCGATCTTCGAGAAGGATACGGCCCAGGGAAACAGGAAGGCCACTTCGAGGTCGAAGATGATGAAGAGGATCGACACCAGGTAGAAACGGATATCGAATTTCATGCGCGCATCGTCGAAGGCATCGAAGCCGCACTCATAGGCGGACAGCTTCTCCGGGTCGGGATTGCGATAGGCGATGATGAAGGGCGAGGTGATGAGCGCAAGGCCCACAACCATCGCAACCGCGATGAAGATGACGACGGGCAGGTATGAACTGATCAGTTCGTTCATGTTCGACTTTCCATTGCCTGCGCGCGGGCTCCGGGAGAGTCGCGACGCCGCCCTTCCAGGCGGAGTGACGGGTGCGGCAATGCCTGTGTTGCAACGCGGCGAGGGTTAGCGC
>JBDZVC010000055.1:0-10637 GCA_040255475.1 Phyllobacteriaceae bacterium
ACCAAGTCGAAATTCGACAACAAATATGGCTGCAAGGAATCGCTGGTCGACGGCATCCGGCGTGCCACCGACGTGATGATGGCCGGCAAGGTGGCGGTCGTCTGCGGCTATGGCGATGTCGGCAAGGGCTCGGCGGCGTCGCTGCGCGGCGCCGGTGCCCGCGTCAGGGTCACGGAGGCCGACCCCATCTGCGCGCTTCAGGCGGCGATGGACGGGTTCGAGGTGGTCACGCTCGAAGATGCCGCGCCGACCGCCGATATCGTCATCAGCGCCACCGGCAACAAGGATGTCGTCACCCTCGACCATATGCGCGCGATGAAGGACATGGTCATCGTCGGCAATATCGGGCACTTCGACAACGAGATTCAGGTGGCCGCCCTGCGCAACCTGAAATGGACCAACGTCAAGCCGCAGGTCGACATGATCGAGTTCGCAGACGGCAAGCGCATGATCCTCCTGTCGGAAGGGCGCCTGCTCAACCTCGGCAACGCGACCGGCCATCCGAGCTTCGTCATGTCCGCCTCCTTCACCAACCAGGTGCTCGCCCAGATCGAGCTCTGGACCAAGGCCGGCACTTACAAGAAGGAAGTCTATGTCCTGCCGAAGCATCTGGACGAGAAGGTCGCCCGGCTGCATCTCGACAAGCTCGGCGCGCATCTGACCGAGCTTTCCGCCGAACAGGCCGCCTATATCGGTGTCACGCCGCAGGGGCCGTTCAAGCCGGAACACTACAGATACTGATCGCGCGTTAAAAAAATACTAGATATTGATGCCGGGCGGTTGACATTTCGCCCGGCATTATTTTTGTCGGCGCCCCTTCTTCACGCCGATTCGCCTCGGGGCTATTCTCAACTGATTCGCGATGCGGCCGTAACGGGGAACGGGCGCGCGTATGCGGGCGGTCTTGGATTTTCAGGCGGCGGAGAGGAACAAGGCATGCCAGGGGAATGCCCGCCGATGGCGGGAAAGGCCGGCGCCGGCAGCCGGAGCGATTCCGAAGGGGTGGTGCCGTCCCATCGGCGATTTCGGCCGTGGGCCGATACGGTCGTTTTAGCCGCGGCCTTGTCGTTCGCCGTGACAGGCGGTGCTTTCGCCCAGACCTTGGGCGATGACCCCTCCGTATTCTCGAAAATCGTTCCTTCCAGCACGGTGGACGTCATCCAGTTCGCCGTCTTCGTCGGCATCCTGGGTTCCGCCTTCCTTTCCGCCATCTGGCTGATCCGGGAACGCGGACGCATCGCACAGGAGAACCAGACGCTGCGCGGCAGGATCGCGGAGCTGAACGCCCTGCTTCAAAGGAGCGAGGCCCTCCTCAACCTGAAGGATCAGCGCATCGTCGCATGGGGCAGCGGAGCGAAGAAGCCGGATCTGATCGGCGCGCTGCCCGTGGGTTCCGGCGCGCCGGAGGAACGCAGCGCGTTCCTGGCTTTCGGCCGCTGGCTCACTCCCCGTTCCGCGACACGGCTTGAAAACGCGATCGCGGACCTGCGCGAAGGATCGGGCCCGTTCGACCTCGTCGTGGAGGCACAGAACGGTACGCTGCTTGAAGTCCACGGTCGCCATCCGGGTAGCCACATTATCGTTCGCTTCATCTCGCTGTCGAAGGCGCAGGCCGAGCATGCGCGCCTGAAGCTCGATCATCAGCAATTGCTCGCGGATCATGAGACGTTCATGGGGCTGGCCGAAGCTCTGCCGATGCCGCTTTGGCTGCGCGCATCCGACGGCAAGCTCAAATGGGTCAACCGCGCCTATGCCGGGGCCGTCGAGGTATTCGATTCGGCGGCCGCGATCCGCGAGGGCCGCGAGATGCTCGGCACGCAGGCCCGCGAGGCCATGCATCTGAGCCACCTTGCCCATCCCGTCTTCGCGCAGACGCTCTCGGCCGTCGTTCGTGGCGACCGCAAGCTTTTCGCCGTGACGGAATATGCCGGGAAATGCGGAGCGGCGGGGCTCGCCGCCGACCGCAGCGAGATCGAGGCGGTCCGTGCCGAATATGAGCACGCGCTCCGCAGTCATTCCGATACGCTCGACCAGTTGACGACGGCCGTCGCCATCTTCGACGCCGAGGAGAAACTCCGCTTCTTCAATCAGGCCTTCCAGAAACTGTGGGGGCTCGACGCTTCCTTCCTGAACAGCGCGCCCGACAACGCCTTCCTGCTCGACCGCCTGCGCGCCGAAGGCAAGCTTGCCGAGCAGCCGGAATGGCGCCGCTGGAAGGAAACCATCCTCGCCGCCTACCGCTCCGTGGAATCCTCCGAGCATTGGTGGCATCTGCCCGACGGCCGCACGATCCGGGTCGTCGCCAATCCGCAGCCCAAGGGCGGCGTCACCTGGGTTTTCGAGAATTTGACCGAGCGCATCGACCTCGAAAGCCGTTACAACACGGCGATCCGCGTACAGGGCGAGACGCTCGACAATCTTGCCGAGGGCGTTGCCGTCTTCGGCCCCGACGGCAAGGTCAGGCTTTCCAATCCGGCCTTTTCGCGGCTATGGGGCCTGCCCGACGATTTCGTCACGCAAAAGACGCATATTTCCGAGATCAGGAAGCGTTGCGAGGCCATGGCGGAAGACAGTCCGTGGGGCGATTTCGTCGCGTTGACCACCGGCTTCGATGACGAGAGGCGCGACCGCCAGGGACAGACCGAACTCGTCAACGGCACGATCCTGAGCTACGCCGTCATCCATCTGCCCAATGGGCAGGTCATGATGACCTTCGTGGACGTGACCGATACGGTGAATGTCGAGCGCGCTCTGAAGGACAAGAATGAGGCGCTGGAGAAAGCGGACCAGTTGAAGAACGACTTCGTCCAGCATGTAAATTACGAACTGCGCTCGCCGTTGACCAACATCATTGGCTTCACAGAACTTCTGGCGCAGGGCACCACCGGGCCGCTCAATCCCCGTCAGCGGGATTACGTCGACCATATCTCTTCCTCGTCCTCGGTCCTGCTGACCATAGTCAACGACATCCTCGACCTCGCCACCGTCGATGCCGGCATCATGGAACTCGACATCGCGGAAGTGCCGGTACGCCGCGTCATGCAGGACGCCGCCGAACTGATCGGGGAGCGGCTGCGCGAACATGCGATCCGGCTGAAGATCGATACGGGCGGCGCGCCGGCCAGCTTTCATGCCGACGGCAGCCGCGTTCGCCAGATCCTGTTCAACCTGCTCGCCAACGCGGCGAACTACGCGCCGGAAAACAGCACCATCGAGCTTTCCTGCCGCAAGGAGGGCGAGGCGATCGTCTTCTCCGTGCACGATGAAGGGCCCGGCATCGCGCCCGAAATTGTCGACAGTGTCTTCAGCCGTTTCGAGCCGCGTCCGAACGGCGGACGCAGGCGTGGCGCGGGCCTCGGCCTTTCCATCGTGAAAAGCTTCGTCGAACTTCACAACGGCACGGTAGAGATCGATTCGCGCCCGGGAAAGGGAACGACGGTGACATGCCGGTTCCCGCTCGTGCCGGAAAGCTTCCGCACAGCGGCGGAATAAGCATTCCGGATGAGCGCGAGAAACCTGCAACGCCATCTTGCCGACGAAAGCCGGACGGCCTTGTTCGGCGAGGACATAGCCGCTGCCCTCAAGCCGGGCGACGTGCTGGCGCTGGAAGGCGACCTCGGCGCCGGCAAGACGACGCTTGCCCGCGCCATCATCCGCGCGCTCGCCGGCGATCCGTCACTGGAAGTACCGAGCCCGACCTTCACGCTCGTCCAGTCCTATGATGCCCGCATTCCGGCCCGGCATTTCGATCTCTACCGGCTTTCCGATCCGGGCGAACTTCTCGAACTCGGCTTCGACGAGGCACGGGAGGAAGGCGTCGTCCTGGTCGAATGGCCCGAGCGTGCCGGCGGCCTGATCGGGGATGACGCGATCCGCGTCCGGCTGGACGAGGAAGGCGAGGGCCGTATCGCCGACATTGCCGGGCCGCCCGAAGCGCTGGCGCGCCTCGAGCGCTCGCTTGCGATCCGCGATTTCGTCGAGAAGACGGAATGGGCGGGCGGACGCCGCGCCTTCCTGCTCGGCGACGCCTCGACCCGTGCTTACGAGACCGTGGTGACCGAAGGCAAGACGCGCGTCATCCTGATGAACGCGCCGCAACGGCCGGACGGCCCGCCGGTGCGCGACGGCAGGCCTTATAGCCAGATCGCGCATCTGGCGGAGAACGTGAAGCCTTTCGTGGGGATCGACAGGGTGCTGCGTGGCCAGGGCATCGCCGCGCCCGAGATTTTCGCGCAGGACATAAGGCAGGGGATCCTGCTGATCGAGGATCTGGGCGCCGAAGGCGTGATCGACGCGGCCGGCCGGCCGATCGCCGAGCGCTATGTCGCCGCCGCCGAACTTCTGGCACGGCTCCATGCTGCCGACTGGCCGCATGAATGCGAGGTCGCGCCCGGCTCCCGCTACCGCATTCCCGGCTACGATCGCGGCGCGATGACCATCGAGGTCGAGCTTTACGTCGACTGGTATCTGCCGGAGATGGCGGGAGAGCCGGACGCCCGTATCCGCGAACGCTTCGCGCGGCAGTGGAACGCGGTCTTCGACCGGCTGGAAAAGGCGGAAAAGAGCCTTGTCCTGCGCGATTTCCATTCGCCGAACCTGATCTGGCGAGGCGACAGGAAGGATTATGACCGTCTCGGCATCATCGACTTCCAGGACGCGCTGATCGGGCCTTCCGCCTATGACGTCGCCTCGCTTGCGATGGATGCGCGCGTCACGGTCGAGCCGGCGCTGGAGCGCGCGATCCTCGACGCCTATTGCGGGGCACGGATGGCGGCCGGTGCTTTCGATAGGGCTGCCTTCGAGGAGGCCTATGCGATCATGGCGGCGCAGCGCAATTCCAAGATCCTCGGCATCTTCGTCCGGCTGAACAACCGTGACGGCAAGCCGCAATATATGAGGCACCTGCCGCGCATCCGCGACTACATGGCGCGCGCGCTTCGCCACGAGGCGCTGGCGCCGGTGCGCGAATTCTACGACGACATGGCCGCCGCCGAGATTGCGGAATGAGCGCGACAGGAAAATGAGCCCGATCCCGTCGAAAGCCATGGTGCTCGCCGCCGGCCTTGGCACCCGCATGCGGCCCCTGACGGAGAAGACGCCGAAGCCGCTCATCGAGGTGGGTGGCAAGAAGTTGCTCGATTGGGGACTGGACAGTCTCGAGCGCGCCGGTGTCGCCGAGGCGATCGTCAACATCCATCATTTGCCGGACCGGATGCGCGCGCATCTGGCGAAGCGGACCGCGCCGCATATCGTCATCTCCGACGAGACGGAGCGGCTGCTCGAATCCGGCGGCGGCATCGTCAAGGCGCTGCCGTTTCTTGGCCCAGGGCCCTTCCTCGTCCTCAACGCCGATACGTTCTGGGTCGAGGACGGCGCGCCCAATCTTTCCGGCCTCGCCCTTGCATGGGACGGCGCGCGGATGGATATTCTGCTGATGCTGGCGGAGATGGACAAGGCGACGGGACATTCGGGCAGGAGCGATTTCCTGCTCGGCGCGGACGGCAGGCTGGTGCGTTCCGGCGGAGACCCGGCCGGCCTGATCTATGCCGGCGCGGCGATCGTCCATCCGCGCATCTTCGCCGGCGCGGAAGCCGAACCGCATTCGCTTAACCGCTATTTCGATTTGACCGCAGCCGAGGGCCGGCTCTTCGGCTGGCGCATGCGCGGCCGCTGGATCACGGTCGGCACGCCGGAGGCAATTCCCGCGGCCGAGGCGGCGGTGGCCGCCGCCAGCGTGTCGTGACGCGCGAAAGAGCGCCGCGCGTCCTTTCCATTCCGCCCGGCGCGCCTTTCCTGCCGACGCTGGCCGATGCGCTGACCGCCGGCGAACTGGTGCCCGGTTTCCACGCCGACGGCGATCCGCTCGCTCTTTCCGCCGTCACCATCTATTTGCCGACCCGCCGCGCGGCCCGCGCGCTGCGCACCATCTTCGTGGAAAAATCGCGCGGCGGCTCGGCCATCCTGCCGACGATCCGCGCGCTCGGCGAATTCGACGAGGAACTTGCCCTGCTCGATCCGACCGGCGCGGCAGCGCTCGACATTGCTCCGCCGATCGCCGACCTCGACCGCGTGCTGGCGCTGGCCCCGCTGGTGCAGGCCTGGAAGGGCCGGCTGCCGGCGCATGTGGCGGCGCTCTTTCAGGAAGAGGTCGTCGTCCCGGCCTCGGCCGCCGACGCGCTCTGGCTGTCGCGCGATCTCGCCCGCCTGATCGACGAGATGGAGACGGCGGGTGCCGACTGGACGCGGCTTGCCGGCCTGGTCGACAGCGACCTCGCCGACTGGTGGCAGCTTACGCTGGATTTCCTGGCAATCGTCACGGAGTATTGGCCGAAGGCGCTGGCCGAACGCCAACGGTCCAATCCGGCTGCGCACCGCAACGCCATGATCCGCGCCGAAGCCGAGCGGTTGAAGCGGAGCGGCAGCGAGGGCCCGGTCATCGCGGCGGGATCGACAGGCTCCATCCCCGCCACCGCCGAATTGCTCGCCGCCATCGCGCGGCTTCCCGAAGGCGCGGTGGTGCTGCCGGGGCTCGACAAGCGGCTGGACGAGGAGGCTTGGGCGTTGCTCGGCGAGCCCAATGCATCCCCGTCGATCTACGGCCATCCGCAATTCGGCCTGAAGCGGCTGATCGGCGCGATCGGCATCGGCCGCGGCGATATTCCCGAAATCGGTGCGCCGCCCACGCCGCTCGCCGCCCGCGCGGCCGTTCTGTCCGAGGTGCTCAGGCCGGCCGAATCGACGGAAGCTTGGGCAGCCAATCGAGCTGTAGTCGAACGGGCCGTCGAGGCCGGGGCGCTGGCGGACATGACGCTGATAGAGGCGCCGAACGAGCGCGACGAAGCGCTGTCGATCGCCTATGCCCTTCGCGTCGCCGTAGCCGAGCCCGGCCATCGCGCCGCGCTCGTCACGACGGACCGCGCACTGGCGCGCCGCGTCGCCTCGGAACTCCTGCGCTTCGGCATACACGCCGACGATTCCGCCGGACGTCCGCTCAACCAGACGCCGCCGGCCGTGCTCTTGTCGCTGATGGTCGAGGCGGTCATGCGGCCTGGCGATCCGGTCGCGATCCTCTCCTTCCTGAAGCAGCCGCTCCTCCTTCTCGGCACGGATCGGGCCGTCGTGCGCCGTGCGGCGGAGACCGTCGAACTGGTCGCCTTGCGCGGCGGCACCGGCCGTCCCGACATTGCCCAACTGGCCGGGGAGTTCGATACACGGCTTACCCGCCTTGCGGGCGACACGCATACGTCCGCATGGTTCAGCCGCATCCGCGCGACCGATATCGAGGAAGCCCGGCAGATGCTGGCTGCGCTCGACGCCGCGCTTCTGCCTCTCGCCTCCCTCCGCGCGAACGATACGCTGACCGTCGAGGCAGTCGCGCGGGCGACCATCGAGGCGCTGGAGGCAGTCGGCTGTGATGCATCGGGCAGCCTCGGCGCTCTCTACGACGGCGAGGCTGGCGAGCGGCTGGCCGGCCTTCTGCGTGAGCTTGCCGCCGCAAGCTCCCCGCTCACCTTCGGCCCGCGCGAATGGCCGGATATCCTCGCAGCACTTCTGGCCGGCCAGATGGTGAGGCCGCGTCAGGGCACGGATCGGGCCGTGGCGATCTGGGGCGCGCTGGAAGGCCGGCTGCAGAGCGTCGATACGCTCGTCTGCGGCGGCCTGAACGAAGGAAGCTGGCCCGGCCGCGCCGATCCCGACGGCTTCATGTCGCGCGTCATGAAGACCGGCATCGACCTCGACCCGCCCGAGCGGCGCATCGGCCAGTCCGCGCATGATTTCATGATGGCCGCCGGCGCGCCTAAGCTTGTCCTCACCCGCGCGGCGCGTGCCGGCGATGCGCCCTCCGTCCCCTCGCGCTGGCTCCAGCGCCTGACTGCCTGTGTCGGCGAGGAGCCGGCGAAAGCCATCCGTGCGCGGGGCGTCGCGCTGCTGGCCGCCGCCCGGCATCACGCCGGCGACGCCCCGGGAAATATACCCTTCGCTCCTCGCCCGAAACCAACACCGCCGCTTGCCGCGCGGCCGTCGCACTTCTCCGTCACCGAGATCGAAACGCTGCGCCGCGACCCGTACGCCATCTATGCGCGGAAGATCCTGAAGCTCGATCCGCTCGATCCGTTGCTGCGTGATCCGAGTGCCGCCGAGCGCGGCTCGCTCTTCCACGAGATCCTGCATCGCTTCACGGCATTCGGCGGTGACGCGAACGCGCCCGATGCACTCGACAAATTGCTCGCCATCGCCCGTCAATGCTTCGACGAGGAGGCGCTTCCGGCCGATGTCGATGCGGTCTGGTGGCCGCGTTTCAGGATGATGGCACCGCGCCTGATCGAATGGGAGACGAGCCACCGCGCCGACGCGATAAGGCGGCAAGCCGAAGCCATCGCCTCCCGTATCGAGATCGGAGCGACCGGCGTCACGCTTTCCGGCCGCGCCGACCGTATCGACGTCAAGCGAGAAAACCTCGCCGATATACTAGACTACAAGACCGGCTCCTCGCCCTCGAAGGTGCAGGCACATGCGCTGGTCGCGCCGCAGCTTGCGCTGGAAGGCGCGCTCCTGATGCGCGGCGCCTTCCATGATCTGGGGACGCTCGAACCGGCCGACCTCGCCTATGTCAGGCTGAAGGCGACCGGAAAGGTGGACGAGGAATCGATCCTGAGCGCCAGGGTGGGCGGAACCCGGAGCGACAAGAGCGGGGCTGAGCTTTCCGGGGAGGCGTGGCAGAGGCTGGAACGCCTGCTTTTCTTCTATCGCAACGAGGCGAACGGTTACCTGTCGCGCGCGTTGCCCTTCCGCGAGGGCGACACGAGCGGCGCATACGATCATCTGGCGCGCGTGCAGGAATGGTCCGCCGCCGGCGAGGAAGGCGAGAGCGGGGAGGGCGGCGAATGAAGCGGCCGCTCGTCATCCCGCCCGATACGCTCCAGCAGCAGGCACTCGCCTCCGATCCGGAAAATTCCGCCTGGGTCTCCGCCCACGCCGGTTCCGGCAAGACGCATGTCCTGGCGCAGCGCGTCATCCGCTTGCTGCTCGACGGAGCCGAGCCCGGAAAGATCCTCTGCCTGACCTATACCAAGGCGGCCGCCGCCAACATGTCGAACCGAGTCTTCTCCGAGCTTGGCGCGTGGACCGCGCTCGGCGACGAGGAACTGTCCGAAGCGATCCGCAAGGTGGAAGGCCGTGCGCCCGGCCGCTCGCGCCTTCTGCGCGCCCGCCGGCTCTTTGCCGCCGCGCTGGAAACGCCGGGCGGGCTGAAGATACAGACCATCCACGCCTTCTGCGAAGCGATCCTGCACCGCTTCCCGCTCGAAGCGAACATCGCCGGCCATTTCGAGATGCTGGATTCGCAGATGGAATCGGCACTCGTCGGCGAGGCGCGGCGCGATCTTCTTGCCGGCATCGCGTCCGGCGCGGACGACAATCTCGCCGGCGCGTTCGAGACGGTGCTGTCGATCGGCGGCGAAAGCGGGCTCGATGCACTTTTGCGCGAGATCGTCGCCCGTCGCGACGATCTGCGCGCCTTCATCGATGCAATCGGCAGCGGCTCCTCCGACGCGCTCTTCGCCGAATTCGATTTCCGGCCGGAAGACACGCCTGAAAGTCTTGCGGAAACGATATGGCCGGATGTCTATTTCGATGAGGCACTGGCGCTGTTGCTCGAAGCCCGCGCTTCCGCGGCCGGCAAAACCACGGCAGCGAATTTCGCTGCCGAACTGAAGACGCTCTGTGCGGAAGCCGACCCACAGACCCGTCTCGGCAAGCTCTGCCGCTGTTTTCTCACGAAAGACGGGCCGGGGCTGAAGCCGAAAAGTGTCCGGAACATCATGGCGACGGGTGTGGCCGAGTATTTCCCGGATTTCGCCGAGGCCTTTGAGCGCTTTGCCGCATCGCTCCTCGAACTCTCCGACCGCGTCGCGCTTCTCGGCATGCTGGAGGCCACGCGTGCCGCGCTGGTCATCGCCGATCTCCTGATCGGCCGCTACGAGCGGCTGAAGGCGGGGCGCGGTTTCCTCGACTTCAACGATCTGATCCGCCGCACCGCCCATCTTCTGGCGCGCAGCGATGTCGGTCCCTGGGTGCAATACAAGCTCGATCGCGGCATCGACCATATCCTGATCGACGAGGCGCAGGACACGAGCCCAGAGCAATGGCAGGTCGTACGCCGCATGGCGGCGGAATTCTTTGCCGGACTAAGCGCCCGCGACAATGTCCGCCGCACCATCTTCGCCGTCGGCGACGAGAAGCAGTCGATCTATTCCTTCCAGGGCGCGGACCCGGAAGCCTTCGCGCTCAACGGCTATGAGTTCCGCCGTCAGGTGGTCGACGGCGAGGGCCGGTTCGAGCAGGTGCGGTTGCAGCGTTCTTTCCGCTCCACGGAGGACGTCCTGCTGGCAGTCGATCGCGTCTTCGCTTCCGTCGAGGCGCGCAAAGGCCTGACGCGGGATGAGGAGGAAATCGTCCACACCACGATCCGTGCCGGCGAGCCGGGCTATGTCGAAATCTGGCCGCTGATCGAGCCGACCGAGGTGGCAAAGCCGGATGACTGGACCGAGGCGATCGACCATGCCTCCGCGCCGTCGGTCAAGCTTGCCGAACAGATCGCGGCGACCGTGCGCCAGTGGATCGATACAGGCGAGACG
>JBDZVC010000055.1:10737-18203 GCA_040255475.1 Phyllobacteriaceae bacterium
GCTTGCCGAACAGATCGCGGCGACCGTGCGCCAGTGGATCGATACAGGCGAGACGATCGAGGGCAAGGGCAGGCGGCTGACGCCGGGCGACGTGCTGGTGCTGGTGCGCAAGCGCGACCGTTTCGTCAATGCGCTTTCGCGCGCGCTGAAGGAGAAGGGGATAGCCGTCGCCGGTGCCGACCGGCTCAGCCTTCCCGGCCATATCGCCGTGCAGGATCTGGTTGCGCTCGGCCGCGTGGCCTTGCAGCCGGGCGACGACCTCTCGCTCGCCGCGCTTCTGAAAAGCCCCGTTTTCGGTCTGACGGAAGAAGAGCTGTTCGCACTGGCATGGGATCGGGGGGAGAGGTCGCTGCTTTCTGTCCTGCGTGCGCGTGCCGATGGTGACGAAAAGCTGGCGGGAATCGTCAGGAAACTCGATCTTTGGCGCAACGAGGCCGCCTTCAAGCCGGTCTTCGAATTCTATGCCGGTGTGCTCGCTCGCGACGGCGTCCGTTCGGCGATGATCGCGAGGCTCGGCCCGGCGGCGGGCGAAATCCTCGACGAATTCCTCTCTTTTTGCCTTGCGGTGGAGCGCACTGGCCTGCCGGGCCTTGAATCCTTCCTTGCCACGCTGGAAAGCGCCGGACCCGACATCAAGCGTGAGATGGATCAGGTGCGCGACGAGGTGCGCATCATGACCGTGCATTCGGCCAAGGGGCTGGAGGCGCCGGTCGTCTTTCTCGTCGACGGTGGCAGCCGGCCCTTTTCGGACTCCCACCTGCCGCGCCTCATTCCCTATGTTCCGCAAAATGGCGGCTGGGAGGGCAGGGGTTTTCTCTGGCGGGCATCGTCGGAGCTCGGCAACCGTGCGTCGCGCGAGGTCAACGCGGCGTTGGCCGAAAAGGCCGAGGAGGAATACCGCCGGCTGCTCTATGTCGGCATGACGCGGGCGGAGGACCGGCTGATCATCTGCGGATATCGCGGCAAGATGAGGCCGCATGACGGCATCTGGCACAATCTGGTGAACGCCGCGCTTGCTGGCGCGCCGGAAAGCACCATCCGCCGCCATCCCGCCGCCGACACGGAGGTGATCCGCTATCAGGCGAGCCGCCCGAAGCCCGGTGTGGCCGGAACGGCGCCGGCTCCGGAAGAAAAGCTTTCGCCGCCCCTATTCGGGGAGTTGCCGGCTTTGCCCAAAGGCTTCGGCGAAGAGCTTCCGCGCCCGCTTTCGCCGTCCGGTGCGTCACTTCTGATCGGCGAGACGGACGAGCCGGAGCTACCGGCGACGGTGGCTTCCGCACTCGACAAGGAGGCGGCACCCTCCTTCGCCATCGAGCGCGGGCTGGCCATGCACAGGCTGCTCCAGACGCTGCCGGATTTACCCGAAGGCGAGCGCGAGGCGGCGGCGCGGCGGTACCTGGCAAGGATCGGCGCAGGCTGGCGGGAAGAGGACCGCGAGCGCGCCTGGGCTTCGGTCGCGTCCATCCTGGGCGATGCTCGTTTCGCTCCCATTTTCGCACCCGGCTCGCGCGCCGAGGTCTCGATCATGGGGACGCTCGACATACGCGGCCGCCCGCGCGCCATCTCAGGCAAGATCGACCGGCTGGCAATGTCGGAAAAGGAGGTGCTGCTGGTCGATTACAAGACCGACCGCCAGCCGCCTGAGCGGGCATCCGACGTGCCGGAAGCCTATCTTTTGCAGCTTGCGCTCTATCGGGCGCTGCTCCAGCCGCTCTATCCGGGGCGTCTGGTGGTGGCGGCGTTGCTCTTCACCGAAGCGCCGCGCCTTGTGCCGCTGCCGGCCGAGGCGATGGACAGCGCCCTTGCCCGACTCACGCGAGCGTGAGAAAAGACCGCTTGAATGGGCCCCCCGCCGCACCCACATAGCCGGCGACAACTTCAAAGGAATTTGAAATGGCTACCCAAAAGGTCGACAAGAACAATTTCCAGGCGGACGTGCTCCAATCGTCCGAGCCGGTCGTCGTGGACTTCTGGGCGGAATGGTGCGGCCCCTGCAAGATGATCGCCCCGTCTCTGGAAGAGATCGCCACCGAGCTCGACGGCAAGGTGAAGATCGCCAAGCTCAACATCGACGAGAATCCCGAGCTCGCCGCACAGTTCGGCGTGCGCTCCATCCCGACGCTGATGATCTTCAAGGGCGGCGAAGTGGCCGACATGAAGGTGGGTGCGCTTCCCAAGACCGCCCTTTCCTCCTGGATCGGCGGCGCCGTCAACTGACTTCGGCATATATTTGCGACAAAGGCCCGGTGCGATCGCCGGGCCTTTCGTTTGCCGGCCGCCTTATGGTCAGGCCGGCGGCGTCCCGTTGGCGGCGAGCACTTCGCCGGCGAGGTAGAGCGAGCCGCTGATGAGGATGCGCGGCGGCGTCTCATTGGCGTCCCACGTGTCGCGGAGCAGCTTCAGCGCGTTCTCTACCGAAGCCACAGGCTCCGCCGACAGGCCGGCCTCGCTCGCGCGGACGGCCAGCTCTTCCGGCGGTACGCCGGATTCGCTCATCCGCACCGGAACCGTGAATACGTGTCGCGCCATGCCCTCGAAGGCGCGGAAATAGCCGGTCTGGTCCTTGGTATTGATCATGCCCGTTATGAGAAAGAGCGGCCGCGCCAGCCGCTCCTCCTGCGTCGCCATCGCCTCGGCGATGACCGTGCCCGCGCCGGGATTGTGGCCGCCGTCGAGCCAGAGTTCGGCCCCTTCGGGCGCGAGTTCGGCGAGCCGGCCGCTGGCAAGCCGCTGCAGCCGCCCCGGCCATTCGACGGCGCCCATGGCGAAGGCGGCCGCCTCGGGCGGAATGTTGAAGCCAGCCGTCCTGACGGCCGCGATCGCTGCTGCCGCGTTCGCATATTGGTGACGGCCGGGCAATCTCGGCTGGGGCAGGTCGAGCAGGCCTGTCTCATCCTGATAGACCATGCGGCCGTTCTCCTCGAAGGCGAGGAAATCCTGGCCGTAGACCTGCAGCGGGCAGCCGAGCCGCTCCGCCGTCTCGACCAGGACGCTTCGCGCGGCATCGAACTCCTGCGCGCCGACCACGACGGGCGCGCCCTTCTTGATGATGCCGGCCTTTTCCGCCGCGATCAGTTCCACCCGGTCGCCGAGATAGGCCTGATGGTCGAGCGAGATCGGCATGATGACCGAGACCGCAGGCTGTTTGACGACGTTGGTGGCGTCGAACCGCCCGCCGAGACCGACCTCGACGACAGCCGCGTCGGCCGGGTGCTCGGAGAAGAGCACGAACATCACCGCCGTCAATATCTCGAAGACGGTGATCGTCTCGCCGTCATTGGCCTCCGCCACGCGCTGGATGACATCGGCGAAGATATCGTCGGCGACGAAGCGTCCGCCGCCGGTCGCCGCCATCCGGTAGCGCTCGCACCAATGGACGAGATGCGGCGAGGTGTGCACATGCACCCGATACCCCGCCGCTTCCAAGAGCGCGCGCGAGAAGGCTGCGGCCGATCCTTTGCCGTTGGTTCCGGCGATGTGGATCACCGGCGGCATCCTGTCCTGCGGGTTCCCCAGCTTTTCGAGCAGCCGGCTGACGCGGCCCAGCGAAAGGTCGAAGCCTTTCGGGTGCAGCGTCATAAGCCGCTCGATTTCGAGGTCGGCGGTTCGGGTCGCCATCTTGTTGTCGTTCCTGAAAATCGGCGAAAAGCTGGAGCCTCTAGGCCTGCGCTCCGGCTTGCGTTTCGGGCTGCGGCGACGGAACGGGCGTTTCTTCCGTCGCTTCCGTTGTCCCGCCGTCCGGCAGCTTCAGCATCATCTTGAGAAGGCGCGCGATGGTGGGCTTCAGTTCCTGGCGCGACACGATCATATCGACCATGCCGTGCTTCATCAGATATTCGGAGCGCTGGAAACCTTCCGGCAGCTTTTCGCGCAGCGTCTGCTCGATGACGCGCGGGCCGGCGAAGCCGATCAGCGCGCCGGGCTCCGCGATATGGATGTCGCCCAGCATCGCATAGGAAGCAGTGACGCCGCCGGTCGTCGGATTGGTCAGCACCACGATGTAGGGCAGGTTGGCTTCCTTCAGCCGGTCGACGGCGACCGTCGTACGCGGAAGCTGCATGAGGGAGAGCGTGCCCTCCTGCATGCGTGCGCCGCCCGACGCCGCGAACAGCACCAGCGGCCGCTCGCGCTTCACCGCCGTCTCGAAGGCCTTGATGATCGCCTCGCCGGCGGCCATGCCGAGCGAGCCGCCCATGAAGGCGAAATCCTGCACGGTGGCGACGATCGGCAGCCCTTCGATCTCGCCGAGCGCAGTGAGGATCGCATCGTCCATCCCGGTCTTGGTACGGGCTTCCTTCAGCCGATCGACATAGCGCTTCTCGTCGCGGAATTTTAGCGGATCGGGCGTGACCTTCGGATTGTCGATCGGCTCGAACCGGCCTTCGTCGAAGAAATATTTGAGCCGCTCACGCGCCGAGATGCGCATATGGTGGCCCGAGCCCGGAATGACGTACTGGTTCTCTTCCAACTCCTTGTGGAAGATCATCTCACCGGTTTCGGGATCCTTGATCCAGAGGTTTTCCGGCATGTCGCGCCGGCCAAGCATCGAGTTCAGCTTCGGGCGGACGTAGTTCTTGATCCAGTTCATCGGTCTCTTTCTCGCTCGAAAGACGAATGTGGGCGCTTTATTCGGCCGCCGCAAGGCGCGCGGAACGGACGCCCTGCGCCAGCCCGCTGACCAGGGTAGCCACGGCCTGCGCCGGGTCGGCGGTGCGGCCGCCCTCGCCGTCGAGCACGTTGGCGACCGCGTTGACGATGGCCGTGCCGACCACGACGCCGTCCGCCGAAGCCCCGATTGCCCGCGCCTGTTCAGCCGTTTTCACCCCGAAGCCGACGCAGACCGGTAGTTCCGTATGCGCCTTGATGCGGCGGACCGCCGCCGAGACCTTGCTTGTATCCGGCAGCGCCGATCCGGTGATGCCTGTCATCGACACGTAGTAGACGAAACCCGACGTGTTCTGGAGCACGCGCGGCAGGCGCTTGTCATCGGTCGTCGGCGTGGCAAGCCGGATGAAGTTGACCCCGGCCTTCAGCGCCGGCAGGCAGAGTTCCGCGTCCATTTCCGGTGGCAGGTCGACTATGATCAGCCCGTCGATGCCGGCAGAGCGCGCATCGTCGAGGAAACGTTCGACGCCGTGGATGTATATCGGGTTGTAATAGCCCATCATGACGATCGGCGTCTCGTCGTCCGCCTTGCGGAATTCCCGCGCCATGGCAAGCGTCTTCACCAGCGACTGGCCACCCTTGAGCGCCCTCAGCCCCGCCGCCTGGATCGCCGGGCCGTCGGCCATCGGATCGGAAAAGGGCATGCCGAGTTCGATGATGTCGGCGCCAGCCTTCGGCAGCGCCTTCATGATCGAAAGCGAGGTATCGTAATCCGGGTCGCCGCCCATGAAATAGGTGACGAGCGCCGGCCGGCCCTCTTGCTTCAGCTTCGCCATGCGGCGGTCGATGCGGGTCGAGGTCATTCGTTTCAGATCTCCATGCCCATCATGCTGGCCACGGTGTGCACGTCCTTGTCGCCGCGGCCGGAAAGATTGACGATGACGATCTCGTCCTTCTTCATCTTCGGCGCGATCTTCATGGCGTGCGCGATGGCATGCGCCGATTCGAGCGCCGGGATGATGCCCTCCACCTTCGTCGTCACCTGGAAGGCTTCGAGCGCCTCGTCGTCGAGGATCGGCACGTATTCGACACGGCCCGTATCGCGCAGCCATGAATGTTCCGGCCCGACGCCCGGATAGTCGAGCCCGGCCGAGATCGAATGACCGTCCTTGATCTGCCCGTCCTCGTTCTGGAGCAGGTAGGTGCGGTTGCCGTGGAGTACGCCCGGCTTGCCGGCATTCATCGAGGCGCAGTGCTCGTCGCCATCCAGCCCATGCCCGCCGGCCTCGATGCCGATGATCTTCACCTCGCGATCGTCGAGAAAGGGATGGAAGAGGCCGATGGCGTTCGAGCCGCCCCCGACCGCCGCGACGATGACGTCCGGCAGGCGCCCTTCCTGTTCGAGGATCTGCGTGCGCGCCTCCTTGCCGATGACGGACTGGAACTCGCGCACCATCTCCGGATAGGGATGCGGCCCCGCCGCCGTGCCGATCAGGTAATAGGTGTCTTCGACATTGGTCACCCAGTCCCGAAGGGCTTCGTTCATGGCGTCTTTCAGCGTGCCGTGGCCGGCCGCGACCGGCTTGACCTCGGCGCCGAGCAGCTTCATGCGGAAGACGTTCGGCTTCTGCCGCTCGACATCGGTCGCACCCATATAGACGACGCAGGGCAGGCCGAAACGCGCCGAGACGGTGGCCGAGGCGACGCCGTGCTGGCCGGCGCCGGTCTCCGCGATGATGCGCTTCTTGCCCATGCGCCGCGCAAGCAGGATCTGGCCGAGGCAATTGTTGATCTTGTGCGAGCCGGTATGGTTCAGATCCTCGCGCTTGAAATAGATCTTCGCGCCGCCGAGATGCTTCGTCAGGCCTTCGGCGAAATAGAGCTTCGACGGCCGTCCGGCATAGAAGGTCGAAAGCCCCTCCAGTTCAGCCCGAAAGGCCGGGTCGTTCTTGGCCGTGTTCCACTCATGCTCGAGATCGAGGATGAGCGGCATCAGCGTCTCGGCGACGAAGCGGCCGCCGAAAATGCCGAACATGCCCTGCTCGTCGGGTCCGGTACGGAAGGAATTGGGTGACGCCGGCTTGTTCACGGCCGATCTCCTTGGATAGTGCTTAGCGCGACCCTTGCGCAGTTGCCCTTGGGCGGACGCATAAGCCGTTCCCGAGCTAAAAGTAAACCGCTTCCAGGCTTCACGCAGCCCGGTTTTTCCCTGTCGCGGCAACAGCCCGGAAGAAAGCCTCGATCAGGCGGACCTCCTTGACGCCCGGCGCGCTTTCAATTCCGGAGGATATGTCGATACCCGAAGGTCGCGCAATCGCCAGCGCTTCGGCGATATTGGCGGCGTTCAACCCGCCGGAAAGCATGTAGCGGATCGCCGGATCGACATCGGCCAGCAGCCGCCAGTCAAAGGCGATGCCGTTTCCGCCCGGAAGTTCGGCGCCCTTCGGCGGCTTGGCGTCGAAAAGCAGGCGGTCGGCGGTGCCGGCATAGTCCATGACGCGGTCGAGGTCGGATTTGTCTCGGATGGAAAGCGCCTTCATCACCGGCAGGCCGTAGCGTGCCTTGATGGCAGATATGCGCGCGGGGTTCTCTGAACCGTGCAATTGCAGCATGTCCGGCGCGACGGCCTTCACGATCCCGTCGAGCGTCGCGTCGTCCGCATCGACCGTGACCGCAACCGCCTTCGCCTTGCCGCTCGCGAGCCTGCGCAGACGGCCGGCCTCGGCGGGCTCGACATTGCGCGGACTTTTGGGGAAGAAGATGAAGCCGACATGGCTGGCGCCGCCGGCGAGCGCTGCCGCCAGCGCCTCTTCCGTCCTGAGGCCGCAGATCTTGATGTCCATAGGTCAGGAAATGCCATT
>JBDZVC010000457.1:0-3326 GCA_040255475.1 Phyllobacteriaceae bacterium
CGCGCGGTCGCCGAATTCGCCAAGGCCTTCGACAATGACGGGCAGGGCGACCACTGGGTCGACAGCGCCATCGCGCTCGGCCAGACGGCGCGCGCCACAGTCATGCAGCGCGTGCTCGGCGGCGATCCTCCGGGCGCCGCGCAGTTCAACCCCGGCCGTGAGTACGAGGAACTGATCAAGAACAATCTGCTCCTGCAACTGGACGACGTCGCCAAGGAAGGCCATTGGGCCGACGTGATCCGGCCGAAGAAGATCGCCAATGCCTGCCTGGTCGACGGGCACTGGTATTGCGTGCCGGTCAACATCCATTCCTGGCCGTGGGGCTGGTATTCCTACAAGGCGTTCGACGCGGCGAAACTGCCCCACCCGAAGAACTTCGACGAATTCGTCAAGGACGCGCCGAAGCTGAAGGAGGCCGGCATCATTCCCTTCGCCATCGGCGGCGACGGCAATGGCTGGCAGATCAAGGGCGCCTTCGACCAGATGATGTTCTACAAGCTCGGCATTCCCAAGGTCGAGCAGCTCTATGGCAAGAAGGATGCCGAGATCGCCGGAGGCGACGGCGTCAAGCAGGTGCTGACCGAGCTCAAGGGCCTGAAGCAGTATACCGACAACGGCTACGCCAACCGCAACTGGAACGACACGACCAATCTCGTGATCACCGGCAAGGCCGGGCTGCAGATCATGGGCGACTGGGCACGCGGCGAGTTCGCGGCCGCCGGCATGACGGGCGTGAAGGATTTCGGCTGCATGATCGGTCTCGACGAAGACAATCCCATCGTCAGCACCGATGGCGACGTGGTCGTCTTCCCGAAGCAGAAGGACCCGGAAAAGGAAGCGGCGCAAAAACGGCTCGCCGCGCTCCTGATCAGCCCGAAGGTGCAGGTCGCATTCAACAACGCCAAGGGCTCGATGCCCGTGCGCGGCGACGTCGACATGGCATCGGCCGACCCCTGCATGCAGAAGGCGCTGAAGACGGTCGAGGATCCGAAGCGCATCGCCACCAGCGTGCAGCGCTTCATCACCGAGGACACGTCGAACCAGCTCAATTCGCTCATCAACCAGTTCTGGGCTGACGATTCCATGACGGTCGATGCGGCGCAGAAGAAGTTCGCCGACATCATCAAGAACTCGGACTGACGCGGATATTCGAGGCGCCGCGCCCAGGCGGCGCCTCGTAGTTCGACGGAGCGCCGCGGCGCTTGCGCCTCGGGCGCGACCCCGGATTTTCATCTTCGCATGCAACCGGCCCCGCATGGCGTGGCTCAGGAAAGGCGAACGGGCACTACCAGATGGCTCGAACCAGGCGACGCTTCAACTACAGCGCGGTCATCGGCACCATCCCGATGATCCTCGTCGCGGTCGGCGTCTTCGTCATCGGCATCGCCTTCACCTTCTTCTGGTCATTCACCAGTTCGAAGTTGTTCCCCGCCTACGACTTCGTCGGCCTCCGGCAATATTACCGCCTGTGGGCGAGCGATCGGTGGCTGGTCTCCGTCTCCAACATCTGGATCTACGGGCTGCTCACCATCGGCGGCAACATGGTGTTCGGCTTCCTGCTCGCCGTCTTCATGGACCAGAACGTGCGCGGCGAGGATCTGCTGCGCTCCATCTTCCTCTATCCCTTCGCCATGTCGCTGATCGTCACCGGGCTGGTGTGGCAATGGGCGCTCGATCCCAATCTCGGCCTCCAGTCGGCAATGCATCACTGGGGCTGGACGAGCTTCCATTTCGCGCCGCTGGTCGATGTCAACGCCGCCATCTACGGGCTCGTCGTCGCAGGCATCTGGCAGGGCAGCGGCGTCTCGATGGCGATCATGCTGGCCGGCCTGCGCGGCATCGATTCCGAGATCTGGAAGGCCGCCAAGGTCGACGGCATCCCGCCCTGGCGTACCTATCTCTTCATCGCGTTGCCGATGATGCGCGGCGCGCTCGTCACCGCCTTCGTGCTGCAATGCGTGAGCGTGGTGCGCGTCTACGACCTCATCATCGCCATGACCGGCGGCGGCCCCGGCATCTCCACCAACATGCCGGCCGTCTACGTCATCGACATGATCACCTCGAGCCAGAATGTCGGCCAGGGCATGGCCGCCGCCACGATGATGCTGGTGCCGATCATCGTGCTCCTGTCGATCGTCGGCATTGTCGGCTGGCGGCGCAGGCTGCGCGCGGAGGCGGGCGCATGAGCACGGTCGTGAGCGGCGCCGACATGCGAGCGGTCGGCGCGAAGCCGCGTGAAGATGCCCGCCGGGGCGCCGAGGGGCCGAAGCCCGAGCGCCTGTCGCCCGGCCGCATCGGCATCTACGCCTTCCTCGTGGTCTCGGCGCTGTTCTTCCTGATCCCGCTCTACATCATGGTGGTGACGTCGCTGAAGACGATGCCGGAAATCCGCCTCGGCCACCTCTTCAACCTGCCGTCCGAGGTCAGCCTCCAGCCCTGGATCGACGCCTGGCTGTACGCCTGCACCGGGCGCGACTGCTTCGGACTGAGCCCCGGCTTCATGAACTCCGTGAAGATCACGGTGCCGAGCGTGATCCTCTCCATCCTCATCGGCTCGATCAACGGCTATGCGCTCTCCTTCTGGCGCTACAAGGGCGCGAACCTGCTCTTCGGCATCCTGCTCTTCGGCGCCTTCGTGCCCTACCAGGTGGTCATCTATCCGCTCATCATCGGCTTCCGCGTCATGGGCATCTACTCGACGATGACCTGCATCATCATCGTCCACACCATCTTCGGCATGCCGATCCTGACGCTGCTCTACCGCAATTTCTACGCCGGCCTGCCGATCGAGCTTTTCAAGGCGGCGCGCGTCGATGGCGCCGGCTTCTGGAAGACCTTCTTCTACGTCATGGTGCCGATGTCGGTGCCCATCACCATCGTCGCCATCATCATCCAGGTGACGGGCATCTGGAACGACTTCCTGTTCGGCATCATCTTCTCGGGCCGGCCGAACTGGCCCATGACGGTGCAGCTGAACAACATCGTCAACACCACCACCGGCGTCAGGGAATATAACGTCAACATGGCCGCCACGATCCTGACGGCGGCCGTGCCGCTCGTCATCTATTTCGTCTCCGGACGATGGTTCGTTCGCGGCATCGCCGCCGGAGCGGTCAAGGGTTGACGGTCAAGGGCTGAAGATTGAGGGACTGAAAAGGAAAAGAATGGCCAGCGTCTCGATCCGCAAGCTCGGCGTCTCCTTCGGCAGCCTCAGCGTCCTGCGCGACCTCGACCTCGAAGTCGCGGAGGGCGAGTTCATCGTCCTGCTCGGGCCGTCCGGCTGCGGCAAGTCCACGCTCCTCAACGCCGTCGCCGGCCTGCTCGAC
>JBDZVC010000458.1:0-3313 GCA_040255475.1 Phyllobacteriaceae bacterium
TCGATCGCCTCGATGCTCATCTACGTCTTCATGGCGCTTGTTCTGGTGGTCAGGCCGCGGGGCCTGTTTTCGGCAAATGCGTGAGGCGCTCACGATGCCGATGCCGAGGCCTGTGTCCCGCGAGGCGGCCGTCAGCCTGACGCTCCTGCTCGCGCTTTTGGCGGGGGCGTTCGTCGCGCAGGCGAGCGGCGAGACGTTCTACGTCACGTTGGCCACGCGCATCGCCATACTGGCGCTGGCGGCGACCGGGCTCAATCTGGCGCTCGGCCTCGGCGGGCTCGTCTCCTTCGGCCATGCCGCCTTCTTCGGCATCGGCGGCTATGCCTGCGGCATACTGGCGATCCACGCCTATAATGGCGAGCCGATGATCCTCGGCCTGCCCGGCACGCAGGCGATGCCGGTCATCTGGCTCGCCGCGCTCGTCGCCAGCGGCCTCGTGGCGGTGGTGATCGGCGCCTTGAGCCTGAGGACTTCCGGCGTCTATTTCATCATGATCACGCTCGCCTTCGCGCAGATGATCTACTATTTCGCCATCTCCTGGCCGGCCTATGGCGGCGAGGACGGGCTTTCGACATTCGTGCGCAACAATTTTCCCGGCGTGAATACGATGAGGCCCCTGCCCTTCTTCCTCATCTCCTTCGTGCTGCTTGTCGCGGGGCTCTTCTTCTTCAAGCTGGTGCGCGATTCCCGTTTCGGCGCGGTCCTTCAGGCGGCGCGACAGAACCCGGTTCGCGTCGCGGCGCTCGGCATGGCGCCCTTTCGCATCCGTCTGGTCGCCTTCGTCCTCTCGGCGATGATGACGGGCGTGGCCGGCGCGCTCTATGTCGATCTGAACCGCTTCGTCAGCCCCTCGATGCTGTCCTGGCAGATGTCGGGGGAACTGATCGTGCTGGTCGTTCTCGGCGGGACGGGCCGGCTCGCCGGCCCGCTCGCGGGCGCCGCGCTTTACGTGCTTTTCGAGTTTCTGCTCGGCGGCATGACCGAGCGCTGGCAGTTCTTCCTCGGATTGATCCTGCTTTTCGTCGTGCTTTTCGCGCGGGGCGGCGTGGTCGGCCTCTTGGCCGGGAGGGCGCGCCATGGCTGAAGCCGCGCTCAGCATCGCGGGTCTTGCGAAATTCTTCGGCGCGCTGAAGGCGACCGACGGTGTCGATCTCGAACTCCATCCCGGGGAAATCCACGCGCTGATCGGCCCGAACGGGGCCGGCAAATCGACGCTGATCGGCCAGATCGCCGGAACGCTCAGGCCCGACCGTGGCGAGATCAGGCTTTACGGGCAGGACGTGACACATCTCGGTGCGTCGGCGCGCTCGCGCCTCGGCGTCGCGCGCACCTTCCAGGTATCCTCGCTGATCGATGAATTCTCCGCACTGCGCAACGTCATGCTGGCCGTGCAGGGGCGGAGCCGGACCAGCTACCGCTTCATCCGCAACGTCATGAACGATCGCGCCCTGGTTGAGCCCGCGCGCGAAGCGCTCGACCGTGTCGGCCTCGCGTCACGGACCGATGTGGTCGCTTCCGAACTGTCGCACGGGGAGCGACGACAGTTGGAGATCGCGGTCGCGCTGGCGCTCGGGCCGAAGATTTTCCTGCTGGACGAGCCGATGGCCGGCATGGGGCCGGACGGATCGCGCGCGTTGACGGATTTCCTCCATCGCCTGCGCGAGGAGGCGCCGATCCTGCTTGTCGAGCACGACATGGACGCTGTCTTCGCGCTCGCCGACCGTGTTTCGGTGCTGGTCTATGGGCGGGTCGTCGCCAGCGGCACGGTCGACGAGATCAGGAACGATCCGATCGTGCGCGAGGCCTATCTCGGGGAGCCGGGCGGATGACGCTGCTCGA
Organism: Phyllobacteriaceae bacterium; assembly: GCA_040255475.1. Taxonomy (GTDB): domain Bacteria; phylum Pseudomonadota; class Alphaproteobacteria; order Rhizobiales; family Rhizobiaceae; genus Mesorhizobium_L. The sequence goes on from JBDZVC010000458.1 coordinate 1,840, forward strand.
AGTCTCCGCGCTCGAGACCTGTTATGGCGCCAGCCAGGCGCTTTTCGGCGTCGAGCTTGCCGTCGGCGCGGGCGAAATGGTGGCGCTGATGGGGCGCAACGGCATGGGCAAGACCACGACCATCCGGTCGATCCTCAACCTGACCCCGGCGCGCGCGGGGACGATCCGGTTCGCCGGCCGTGAAATCACACGGCTCAGCCCGCATAGCATCGCCAGATGCGGCATCGGCCTCGTGCCGGAGGGGCGTCGCTGCTTCGCCAACCTGACGGTCGAGGAAAACATGCGCGCCGCAGCGCGGCCCGGCCGCTGGACACTGGAGGCCGTGCACGATCTCTTTCCGCGACTGGCCGAGCGGCGCCGGCAATATGCAGGCACGCTTTCGGGCGGCGAACAGCAGATGCTCGCCATCGGCCGTGCGCTGACGACCAATCCGAGGCTTCTTGTGCTGGACGAAGCGACCGAAGGTCTCGCGCCGCTCATCTGCCGGGAAATCTGGGCTGCGCTTCGCCGGCTCAAGGAAGACGGGCAGGCGATCCTTGTCGTCGACAAGACGCTTAGGGAACTGATGCCGGTCGCCGATAGATGCACCGTCCTCGAAAAGGGCCGGACCGTCTGGCAGGGCCGTCCGGCTGAACTCGGTATGGATATCCAGGACCGATATCTCGGCGTCTGAAGTGCAGGAGAATTGTCATGAGCACCAGCAATCCCATCCATCAGACGCTTCACCCGGCGGGCTGGAAAGCCGCCAAGGGCTACGCCAATGGCGTGGTGGCAACGGGCCGCAGCGTGTTTCTCGGTGGCCAGATCGGCTGGACAGGCGCTCAGATTTTCGAGACGGAGGATTTCATCGGCCAGGTGCGGCAGGCGCTCGCCAACATCGTCGAGATCCTGCGCGGGGCCGGCGGCCTGCCGGAGCACATCGTGCGCATGACCTGGTTCATCACCGACAAGGCGGAATATCTCGCGCGGCTCGACGAGCTCGGCGAGGCCTATCGCGACGTCATGGGCCGGCATTTCCCGGCCATGAGCGTCGTGCAGGTGGTGGCGCTCATGGAAGACGCGGCGAAGGTGGAGATCGAGGCGACTGCCGTCCTGCCGGAATGACCGTGGCCGAGCGCTGTCTCCGGCCGTCACCATGAGGCAGCGCCCCGGTGCCGGACCGGCTTCGTCAGTCCAAGGTATCGTGGCGCAGGTCCGGAATCAGCTTTCAAGTTGCGGGCGTTCGGCTATGATCACGGCAACTTTCAGCTTTTTACTGCCTGGGAGGAAACGATAGACTGGAGACTTGCCGGAAAGCCCGGCTCGAAATCAGGGAGAATGCTTACCATGTTGCGTCGCATCAAGACCGTGTTGATCGCGGGTGCCGCGATTGCGGCCCTTTCGCAGGTCGCGCTTGCCGCCGACGTCAAGGTCGCCGTTATCGGCGGCATCACCGGGCCGATCGAGAGCCTTGCGCCGCCGATCATCGCCAGCG
>JBDZVC010000459.1:0-3312 GCA_040255475.1 Phyllobacteriaceae bacterium
ATCATCCGCCAGGTCGGCGACATCGGGCGCATGGTGGACGAATTCTCCTCCTTCGCCCGTATGCCGAAACCTGACATGAAGATACTCGACTTGCGCGAGCCGCTGCGCGAGGCCTCATTCCTCGTTGAAGTCAGCCAGCCCGACATCACCTTCGAGCGGAACCTTGGCTCCGAGAAGCTGATGGGCACCTTCGACAGCCGCCTGCTCGCGCAGGCGTTCGGCAACGTCATCAAGAACGCAGCAGAGAGCATCGAAGCCGTCGAACGGGAAGGCGGCGAGCACGGCGTCATCCGTATAGAGGCCGGTGCGAAAGACGGCATGGCGGTGATCGGTGTCACGGACAACGGCAAGGGCCTGCCGCGGGAGAACCGGCAGCGCCTTCTCGAGCCATACATGACGACGCGCGAGAAGGGCACCGGCCTCGGTCTCGCCATCGTGAAGAAGATCGTCGAAGACCATGGCGGCCACCTGGAGCTGCATGATGCTCCAGCGGAATTCCATGGAGGCAAGGGAGCGATGATCCGCTTTGTCCTGCCGCTTTCTACGGATAGAGGGGCGAAAGAAACCGAGGGCGGGGCGGCCCACAACGAACCGGAACAGGTCGGAAATGGCATCTGATATTCTTATCGTCGACGACGAGGAAGACATCCGTGAACTCGTCGCCGGAATCCTGAGCGACGAAGGGCACGAGACGCGTACTGCGCATGACAGCGATAGCGCACTGGCGGCGATCGCCGACCGCGTGCCGCGTCTGGTTTTCCTCGATATCTGGTTGCAGGGATCGCGGCTCGATGGGCTGGCGTTGCTCGACGAGATCAAGACGCTTCACCCCAACCTGCCGGTGGTGATGATTTCGGGGCATGGCACCATCGAAACGGCGGTATCGGCGATAAGGCGAGGTGCCTACGATTTCATCGAGAAGCCGTTCAAGGCCGACCGGCTGATCCTGATCGCCGAGCGCGCTTTGGAGACATCCAAGCTCAGGCGTGAGGTCAGCGATCTCAAGAAGCGCAGCGGCGACACCCATGAGCTTCTCGGCACATCGACCGCGATCGGCCAACTCCGCCAAACAATCGAGCGTGTCGCGCCAACCAACAGCCGCGTGATGATCATTGGGCCGTCCGGCTCCGGCAAGGAGGTGGTGGCACGCGCGATCCATGCCCATTCTTCTAGGGCTGGCGGGCCTTTCGTCTCGCTCAACGCGGCGACCATTACGCCGGAACGGATGGAAATAGAGCTTTTCGGGACCGAATCGAACGGCTCGGAGCGCAAGGTCGGCGCGCTCGAGGAAGCGCATCGCGGCATCCTCTACCTCGACGAGGTTGCCGATATGCCGCGTGAAACCCAGAACAAGATCCTGCGGGTACTCGTCGATCAGCAATTCGAGCGGGTAGGGGGGACGAAGCGGGTCAAGGTCGATGTGCGTATCATCTCCTCCACCGCGCAGAACCTCGAAGGCCTGATCGCGGAGGGCCGGTTCCGCGAAGACCTCTATCATCGTCTCGCCGTCGTTCCGGTAATGGTTCCGCCGCTTTCGGAGAGACGCGAAGACATTCCCTTCCTCGTCGATTACTTCATGCGTCAGATCGCAGGTCAGGCCGGCATCAGGCCACGCCGCATCGGTAATGATGCGCTTGCCGTTATCCAGGCGCATAACTGGCCGGGCAATGTCCGGCAGCTTCGCAACAACATCGAACGCCTGATGATACTGGCGCGCGGTGACGACACCGACGCGCCGATCACGGCCGACCTGTTGCCGCAGGAGATCGGGGACGTGATGCCCAGGGCTCCGAACCAATCCGATCAACATATCATGGCGTTGCCGTTGCGCGAGGCGCGGGAGATGTTCGAGAAGGAATATCTGATCGCCCAGATCAACCGCTTCGGCGGCAATATCTCGCGAACGGCGGAGTTCATCGGCATGGAGCGTTCGGCGTTGCACCGGAAGCTCAAGTCACTAGGGGTGTGATGAGCGAATAACGAGCAGGGAGAAGCGAGCTGCCTGCCTTCGCCTTCTTTCGCCTTGTTCCCTAAATGGCTATTCGATACTGCGTAGTCGTATTCGCTTCCGGGGTGAGTCCATGCCGCGCATTGCCTACGTCAACGGGCGCTACGTCCCGCACGCCCAAGCCATGGTGCATGTGGAAGACCGGGGCTATCAGTTCGCCGATGCCGTCTACGAGGTTTGCGAAGTGGCGCGCGGCTACGTCATCGATATGACGCGTCATCTCGACAGGCTCGACCGCTCTCTCCGCGAATTGCGGATCGCATGGCCTATGCATCGCTCGGCGCTGCAAACGGTGCTGCGCGAGGTAATCCGCCGCAACGGCGTCGTGAACGGTATGGTCTATCTGCAGGTGAGCCGCGGCGTTGCCCCTCGCGACCATGTTTTCCCACCCGCTACCGTCAGGCCGGCCATGGTAGTGACCGCCAAGCGTATCGACCCGGCTGCAGCCGCCAAACGCGCTGCGAACGGGGTCAAGATCATCACCGTACCGGAAAGCCGCTGGGAGCGCGTCGACATAAAGACCGTCGGCCTGCTGCCAAATACGCTCGCCAAGCAGAAGGCCAAGGAAGAAGGTGCTCAGGAAGCATGGTTCGTCGACCCCGATGGCACCGTCAAGGAAGGCGGTTCGACCAATGCGTGGATCGTCAGCCCGGACGGCAGGCTTGTGACACGGCCGGCGGATTTTGGCATCCTGCGGGGTATCACCAGAGCGACTGTCATCGATGTCGCCGAGAAGCTCGGCCTGACCGTGGAGGAACGTCCCTTTACCGTGGAAGAGGCCAGGAAGGCACGTGAAGCCTTCATCACGTCGGCGACTTCGGTCGTCATGCCGGTGGTCGAGATCGATGGCGCGCCCGTCGCCAACGGCCACCCCGGCACCGTATCGGCTGCGCTGCGCGAAGCGTTTTTTGACGTTGCGGAAAAAACTCCGGCCTGATAACCGCATAAGCTGCGGTGCAGCGCACAAACCCGCCTTGCTTGTCTAAACCGGCAGCAAAAGCTTGAGGTATGCGGTTGACTCCGCCCGGCTGATCTTGCGCTATAGTGCGCATGGCAACAGGGACACGTGAAAGATAACAAAAATGGCGGAACGAACCCAAAATCTGCAGGACCTGTTCCTCAACTCCGTAAGAAAGAACAAGATCCCGCTTACGATATTCCTGATCAATGGTGTGAAATTGACGGGCGTCGTGACGTCCTTCGACAATTTCTGCGTGCTGTTGCGGCGCGATGGCCATTCCCAGCTTGTCTACAAGCACGCCATCTCGACGATCATGCCCAGCCAGCCGGTCCAGATGTTCGAC
>JBDZVC010000460.1:0-3308 GCA_040255475.1 Phyllobacteriaceae bacterium
CCCCATTTCTCGCCTTCCGGCAGCACCATCCCGAGCACGCCGGCCTGCCTCATCCAGAGCAGCGCGCGGGATGGATCAGGAGCGGACAGGAGCTTTTTCAATTCGGACCAGACGCGCTCGGCGGAAAGCTGCTTCAGCCCATCCTTCAGCCGGGCGCAGGCCCTTAGCCCCTCGGCATCCGGGCGTCCCGCGCCATACCAGGCGAAAAAGCGGAAGAAGCGCAGGATGCGCAGGTAATCCTCGCGGATCCGCGCTTCCGGGTCGCCGATGAAGCGCAGGGTCCGGCTCTCGACATCGGCGAGCCCGCCGACGAGATCGATGACCGCCCCGTCCGCCTCGGCATAAAGCGCGTTCATGGTGAAGTCCCGCCGCTCGGCATCGGCTTTCCAGTCACGGCCGAACGCGACGCGCGCATGACGGCCGAAGGTCTCGACATCGGCCCTCAGCGTCGTCACCTCGAAGGGCCGCCCACCGGCGACTACGGTCACTGTGCCGTGCTCGATGCCGGTCGGCACCGGTTTGAAACCGGCTGCTCTCGTCCTCCGCACGGTTTCTTCCGGCAGCGTGGTGGTGGCGATGTCGATGTCGGTCACCGCCGCGCCAAGGAGGACGTTGCGAATGGCGCCGCCGGCGATCCGGGCTTCCTCGCCGCCTTCCGAAAGAACTGCCAGCAAGCGCTGGAGATTCCTGTCGGAAAGCCACGTCGCGCGCCCGGCGAGCGTCGCGCCCCCGCTCGCCGCACTCATGCGTAGAGCCGTTCGTAGAGCACGCGGATGATGCCGGCGGTCAGTCCCCATATGTGATGATCGCCATAGGGCATCACGTAGTAATGCCGTCTGTGGCCCTGCCATTCGCGGCTTTCGCGAGCGTGGTTCGCCTCGTTCATGAGGAAGGCGAGCGGCACCTCGAAGGCGTCGTCCACCTCGTCCACATTGAGCGTCAAAAGAAAGTCGGGGCGCACGATGCCGAGAATAGGCGCCACGCGGAACCCGCTTCCGGAGACATAGTCCGGCAGCCGACCGATCACCTCGACAAAACTCCGGCCGAGCCCGATTTCCTCCTCCGTTTCGCGCAAAGCCGCGTCAACGGGCGAAGCGTCCACCGGATCGATCCTGCCGCCCGGAAAGGCGACCTGGCCCGAATGGTGCCTGAGTTTCTCGGTGCGCTTGGTCAGGATGACGCTTCCGCCTTCCTTGCGGTCCACCACTGGAATGAGCACCGCCGCATCGCGCAGGCCGTCGCGGACGATAAAAGGCCGAAGCTCGGGATTGATGCGATGATCGCCATAATCACCATCGCCTCGTTCAAACGCGGCACGACGTTCCGCCCGCCGGCGGAAATCGGCCGCGGAATAGGGTTCGACGGCCGGCGCGTCCATCGTCATGCACTCAGCTTCTTCAGCGTCTCGGCCGGCATGATTGGGAAAACCACGCCTTTCGAGCGGACACAGAACATCAATCTACCGCCAACTTCGATCTCTTCGCCGGCATTGACCAGTTCATACATGACCGGCCGCGACACCAAGGCTTCCAGCCGTCCGCGTACGTGGAGATAAGGCTTCAGCCCGTCCGTATCGACCTCGTCGACGAAGCGCAGAATGTGCCCCGGTCCCGCCTCCACTACATCGCCCACATTCGTCCGAAAGGTCAGCACCTGTTCTTCGCCCTCGCCCGATGCATCCATCTCCACCGCGACGAACGGCGCATCCACCACACGAATGCCGGCCTTTTCCACGGGAGTGACCAGATAGGTCTTCTCGTCTTCGTCCTTGCGCAGCACCGTCGAGAAAAGCCGGACGAGAGGCGCCCGGCCGATCGGCGTACCCATATAGAACCACGTCCCGTCGGCCTTTATCTCCATATCGAGATCGCCGCAGAAGGGCGGATTCCAACGCTCTACCGGCGGCGCGCCCTTGCCGGCGCGTGCCGCGCGTGCGATCAGCGCCTCCAGCCCACTCGTATCGCGGGCAGCAGAAAGTGTGGCGTTTGGTTGCTGCTGGTCGTTAGGCATCGTCACGAAATAGTCACTGTTCTTCCGCTTGTCAGCCATCGGGGGTGATTTAAGTTCACCTCATTGTCCAAGGAAAGAGGCGAATCACCCAAGACAAGGGTGGATCACGCAGCAAGGGAAGCAAGGCCGCATGAGCGTCATCGCCACCGACAAGCCGCTCGACGAAAAGGAAATGGTCGCCGAGGCCGAACGCGCCCTCGCGGATATCGCCAGGGTCAAGGAAGGCGTCGGCCGGGTCATCTTCGGCCAGGCCGGCGTGGTCGAACGCGCACTAGTGACGCTCTTCGCGGGCGGCCACGGGCTGCTGGTCGGCGTTCCCGGGCTTGCCAAGACCAAGCTGGTCGAGACGCTCGGCATCGTGCTCGGCCTCGACGCAAGGCGCATCCAGTTCACGCCCGACCTGATGCCCTCCGACATATTGGGTTCAGAAGTAATGGAGCAGGATGCGAAGGGGAAACGGTCCTTTCGCTTCATCCGCGGGCCGGTTTTCGCACAGCTTCTGATGGCCGACGAGATCAACCGCGCCTCGCCGCGCACCCAGTCCGCGCTCTTGCAGGCCATGCAGGAATACCACGTCACCGTTGCCGGTGCCCGCCACGACCTGCCTTCGCCCTTCCATGTGCTCGCGACCCAGAATCCGTTGGAGCAGGAAGGCACCTACCCTCTGCCCGAAGCGCAACTCGATCGCTTCTTGATGCAGATCGACATCCTCTACCCCGAACTGGAGGCAGAGCGGCGTATCCTGCTGGAAACCACCGGGGTCGAGGAGGCGAAGGCCGCAAACGTGCTCTCCGCCGAACGGCTGAAGGAGATCCAGCTTCTGGTCAGGCGCATGCCGGTGCCGGAAAGCGTGGTGACGGCGATCCTCGACCTCGTTCGCTCGGCCCGCCCGGGCCAGGGCAACGCCGAGACGGACAGGCACGTTGCCTGGGGTCCCGGCCCGCGCGCCAGCCAGGCACTGACGCTCTGCGCCCGCGCCCGCGCTCTCTATGACGGAAGGCTGGCGCCCTCGATCGACGACGTGCGCGCACTCGCCGAGCCGGTCATGCAGCACCGCATGGCGCTCACCTTCGCCGCGCGAGCCGAAGGCATGAACGTGCGTGATGTGGTGGCGCGGCTGGTGAAAGGGATGTGATGGCGCGCATCGGCGAGGCGACCGCTCCTGCCCTTACGAGTGACGCTCTCGCCCGCGGCCGCTCGCAAGCGGCGCTCGTGCCCGATCTGCTGGTCGAGGCACGCCGTGTCGTCAACACCGTGATCGCCGGCTGGCACGGCAGGCGCAAGCGCGGCATCGGCGA
>JBDZVC010000461.1:0-3303 GCA_040255475.1 Phyllobacteriaceae bacterium
CGCGTCGGGATAGGCTGCGGGATTAGATTGTAAATTGAAACCTATTTAGCGTTAGACGCCACAGGAAAGTTTATGGATTACGGCTACCAATCTGAAAAGCTCTCGGCCGCAAGGCATTGCCTCATGCTCCCTCACAGTCAGGGCGTCGAGAGCTCCATCGCCAACGCATTCCATGAGTGCACGCTGGCATTCCACGACATGGATGAAAGTGGCTTGAGCGATGATGCCCGTACTTGGGTGTCGAAAATCAAGGAGATCATGGACACCACCGGGCTGGAAGACCCCAACGACGAAGGCACTTGGGTCGTGAAAGCGCGCGATCTTTCCGTGGATCAACAGATTGAGTTGTCGCGCGTCGTTGACGAGCTGGCGCACTACTTCGATCGAAAGTTTTGGGGTGAGTAGGTGGCGTCTAACAACTCAATCCAGCGGACGCAAACCCGCTACGCGGGTCTGCGCCGCTGATTTCGGGCGTTAGGCCTGCTTTCCAAACTTACGGAGTACCCATGAAGCCCCTCCCTAGACTGCTGCTGCTCGTTGCACTAACGACTCTCTATCCGCTTGAAGCGGCCGGGGCAGCTAGTACTGCGCAGATCGAGTTCCTGTGGTCATCGACTCCAAATGGTGCCCTCGCACGTGCGGAAGCTTATGGTTTCGTGCTGGAGGGCAATCAAGATCATCGTGTATGTGTAGTTGCTTTCAGCCAAGAACATAAAACAAGGCCCTTGCGAATCGAGGTCATTGATGCATCAGGCGCGCTGGTAGACACTCAGATCCATGAGGACTTTACTGGGCCCAAGCAGTGCTACAAAGCCGAACTTGGCGCGAGCGAGGCCGTCGGCGAGTGGACGTTCAATGTGTACATGAACCACAAACTAGCGGCATCCAAGGCTATTGAGGTCGCAAGGACTCTTAAAGACGCCAGTTTCTATTCACACCCGTCTCGCCCGTACGTATTGGGGCGCCCGAACTACGATCCCATGATCCCTGCCGGTGAGTATATTGGCCGTATCGTTTGGATAATGCATGTCGACGAGACCGGAAAAGTAGATCATGCGCAAGTGGAGAGCACCGAAGGTGCCGGCAACCGAATGAGAGACCGCGCAGTAGCCGCAGGGCTTCTCACCATGTTTCCGCCAGACCCTACACGCACCTCTGAGCCGTTGAAAGTTCGCCAGGAATACCTACTTAGGGCAGACTAGATTTCGCTAATGGTGCTCGGGTCGCGGTCCATGATCCGGGCGATGCTGCGGCAGGAGTGGCCGCCCCGCTTCAACACGGGCAGGGCGTATCGTTCGGCTTCGGTGAGCTGGTGGTACATGAGGGATCGTCTCTTGCCGGAGTGATCCCCTCCAGTCTGCCAGCTCACCTCTCCTTCTTCGGGGGTCGCGGGTGTTGCACTTACTTTGTTAACTCGCGAGGTCTAACAATTCGTTCAAGCCGAACTTGCTTCGTTACACCAAAGCCATGGCAGAAAGAGCTTGCCATGGCTTTGGCTCCACTACGCAAGTCGGCTTAATTCAGGCGTTGAGGCTGTAGAAAAACCCCTTTTCGCGGATGGATAGACGGCCAACATGACGGCCGTTGCATCACGTCACTCGACGGCGTGGTTTCCTGGGGTTTCACGTTGTGGGTTGCCCGCGTTGATCTGACGCGATGGGTAGGCGTCCCAGTCGCCCATGGCGTGCCTTGTGCCGCTCAGGCTGCCTTGCGGTAGTTCGCCCACTTCTCGATGTTGTGGACCAGCGCAAACAACTTCCATTGGCCGTCCACCTTCGCCTGGCCGCGCAGGGGTGAAGCGGTTGAGTCGCTTGTTGGCGCGCACATTGCCGAAGACCGGCTCGACGGTGGCGAAGCGTCGCCCGTACTGTTCGCGTCCCCACGCGCTGTCGATGCGCTCGCGCATGCGCTGGCTGTGGGTGGGTTCGGCCTTGCGGGTGAGCACGGCAACTTGCCGCGAGCGCGTGGTCTCGGGTTTGCGCAGGCACTTCGTGCGCAGCGGGCAATCGCTGCAGGCAGCCTCTGGTGCGCGGAACTTGATCGCGGCGTAGCCGCCGATGGTGCAGTCCTTGCCGTTGCGATGCAGGCGCTTTCCGGCCGGACAGGTCGCATGGGACTGGTCCGGCGCGATCATGAAATCCTCGCTGCCAAACAGGCGTGGCTTGGTCGGTTGGCGGGTCTTGTCGTGCAGCGGATCGGGCTTGGCCAGGTGCTTGTCCTGCTCGGCGAAACGTTCGTCGCGCCGGCGCATGGCGTTGTCGGCGATCAGGGCGTCGATGCCCCTCTCGGCCAGCGCTTCCAGGTTGGCTTCGCTGTGATAGCCCGCATCGGCGGTGATCAGCGTGGTGGCGGTGCGCTGCGCGGCGCAGGCGTCGAGGACGGGTAGCAACAGCTCCTGTTCCGCGCCGGTGCCGTGGGCGGATGCCTCGACGATCACCTGATGCTTGTCATCGACCACGGCGACGCCGCAGTAGCCCTGGATCACGCCCTTGTCCGTGGCCAGCTTGGCCGATTCGTTGTCGGTGCGGTTGGACTTGCGAACCTTGCCGCGCGAACCGGGCCGGTCTTCCGGATGATCGGCCCAAGAACAGGGGTCAGCGTGTACTTTTTCTAGGAGGATGGTGACTTCTGCGGACAAAGAGGACGTTGCCAGTTAAGTTCGGCAAGCCTCGGAGCCGACCCTGTTCCGGTCTCACAAACGGACGCCCCATGGGCCTCTTGACCTTCAGCCTCAACCTCACCCTGGATGGCTGCGTCGACCACCGCGAAGGCATCGCCGACGACGAGACGCACGCGTTCTTCACCCGCCTCATGGACGAGAGCGGGGCGATGCTGTGGGGCCGCGTCACTTACGAGATGATGGAGAAGTACTGGCCGGCGGTCGCCCGCGGCGAGGTGGAAGCGCCGCCGGCGATGCGCGAGTGGGCGGTCAAGCTGGAGGCGAAGCCGAAGTACGTGGTGTCCTCCACGCGCACGGATTTCTCCTGGAACCACAGCCACCATGTCACCGGCGACCTGCGTACCGGCGTACAGAAGCTCAAGGACGCGACGCCGGCCGGCGTGCTCCTCGGCAGCGGCAAACTCGCGGCCGCGCTGGACCGGCTGGATCTGATCGACGAGTACAGGTTCCTGGTCCATCCCCGCATCGCCGGTCATGGGCCGACCCTGTACCAGGACGGGCTGCCCGGCACGCGACGACTGGAGCTGGTCTCGGCCACGCCGCTGCGCAACGGCGCAGTCGCCGTGCACTACCGGCGCGCACGCTGACCGGTAGTGCTCCGATGGCGAACTGATAGAGTCCTT
>JBDZVC010000056.1:0-17984 GCA_040255475.1 Phyllobacteriaceae bacterium
CGATGATCGGCGCGGCGGTGATCCTGGCCGACCCGATCTTCCAGGGGCTGGCGATTTCGCTTCTCTTCGGCTTGGCGTCCTCGACGGCGCTGACCGTCCTCGTCATCCCGGCCATCTACGTGGTGCTGAGAGGCGAAAAGAATCCGAATGGCCAGGAGGATGCGTCCGAAGCCGCGGCGCTGGTTCAGTCCCCGCCAACCTCAACCTGAAGCAGGAGATCTCCCATGAGCTACTATTTCGCCAGAACGCTTCATTGCTCTTTCGACGAAGCCGTACAGCGCGTCACGGACGCCCTCAAGAAGGCCGACTTCGGCATTATCACCGAAATCGACGTCAAGGACACCTTCAGGAAGAAGCTCGGCATCGACTATCGGAATTACCGGATCCTGGGGGCGTGCAATCCGGTCATCGCGCGCGAAGCGCTGGAGATCGAGGACAAGATCGGCACCATGCTGCCCTGCAACGTCGTGGTTCAGGATGTCGGCGAGGGTAGCATCGAGGTCGCCGCGATCGATCCCGTCGCATCGATGGCCGCCGTCGAGAACGCCGCGCTTCAGGGTCCGGCCAGGAAAGTGGCGGATATGCTGAAATCGGTCGTCTCGACTTTGTGAGCGGTTTCGACCCTGATGCGCCGCAATCCGGTTGATACCTTCTCGGATTCGCGCCGCCGGAGTTGATCTGCATCACGGCGCTTTTGCGGGATGCATGGCAATTTCGCCGAAAACCAGGCGTCCATCGAGGCACAACGGCCATCGAGAGACAGAACAAGGAGAATCCCGGTGGAGTTCAAAAAGATCCTGATCGCCGTCGATGAAGACCCGATCGCCGCCCATGCCGCCGAGGTCGGCGTTGAGCTGGCCCGGTCGCTCAACGCACAGGTCGCGCTCGTTCATGCTCTCGACCCATCCCTGACATTTGCTCCGGACAGCGGCCTGGCAGGTGAAGAAATCGCGATACGAGCCGAACTGGACAGCAAAAGGCTGATGGCGGATTTCCGATCGCGAATGCCTGTCGGCGTCAATTGTCTCCAGTTCATGCCGCGCGGCCAACCAGGAGAAGAAATCGTAAAGGCCGCGAAGGAATGGGGAGCCGATGCAATCGTGATCGGCAGCCACGGGCGCAGCGGCATTTCACGAACCCTGGTCGGCAGCGTCGCGGAGGGGGTTATGCGCCATGCTCCCTGTCCCGTTCTTGTCGTACGGGCAAACGACTGAGCCCCAGGAATGAGGGGAGGGCAACAACAGGGCGGTCATTGTGGACGGCGATCGAGAGGACGACGTAAAAAACGCAGCAGACGGTCTTTCCGCAGAAGAAGCCCGGAGGCGGCTTGCCGCGCATGGCGCCAACGCGATTCCCGAACCTCGTACGCATCCGCTCCTTGGCTTCGCGCGCAAATTCTGGGGCCTGTCGGCATGGATGATCGAGTCGATCGCGGTTATTTCCCTGATACTTCAAAAGTGGCCGGACTTCTGGATCGCTTTGGTGCTGCTTCTGGTCAATGCGGTGCTGAGCTTTTTCCAGGAGCGCCGCGCATCGGCCGCGGTTACCGCGCTGCGCGAGCGCCTTCAGGTTTCTGCACGGGCGCTGCGGGACCGCACCTGGCAGGTGATCCCCGCACAGGACCTGGTGCCGGGCGACGTCGTGCGCTTGCGCGGCGGGGATTTCGTACCTGCCGATAGCCGTGTCCTTCAGGGGGATCTGCGGATCGACCAGTCGGCGTTGACCGGTGAATCGACCGAAGTCGTCAAGAGCCCGGCTACCGTCGCCTATTCTGGGTCGGTCGTGAGGGAAGGCGAGGCGACCGCGCTTGTCGTGGCGACCGGCACCGGCACCTATTTTGGACGTACCACGCAGCTTGTCGGGAGCGCGCATCCGAAGCTGCACATCGAGGAGGTCATCACGCGCGTCGTTCGATGGCTCTTCCTTATCGTAGGAGTCCTCGTCTCCATCGCGGTTGCTGTCTCGTTGATCAAGGGAATGTACCTCGTGGAGATCCTTCCCTTGTCGCTGGTGCTGTTGATGAGCGCGGTTCCCGTCGCCCTTCCGGTCATGTTCACCGTAAGCATGGCCGTGGGATCGATGGAATTGGCCCGCCACGGGGTGCTGGTCACGCGATTAAGCGCGGCCGAGGACGCGGCGAATATGGATATTGTCTGCGCCGACAAGACCGGGACGTTGACGATGAACCGGCTTTCCTTCGCCGGCGCCCTTCCTCAACCCGGTTTCGCTGAGGCGGACGTGCTGCGGGCAGGGGCGCTCGCTTCACAGGATGCCAACCAGGACCCGATTGACCTCGCTTTTCTGCGCGCGGCCCACGACCGAAAGCTGGTCGGCACGGGACCGCCAGCCTCCTTCACGCCGTTTACGCCGCGGACGCGGCGAACGGAGGCGACGATCGTCGAGGATGGCGTCCAGCTCAGGGTTATGAAGGGCGCTCTACGCACTATTTCGGAAGCTGCCGGCATGAACGCCCAAGCGATTGCATCGCTTGAGGCGGAGGCGGCCAACCAGGCGAATCAAGGCGTACGCGTGCTCGCCGTCGCGCACAGCGTCGACGGCGGCCCGCTCGTTCTCCTTGGGCTCGCGCTGTTGCGCGATACGACGCGCACCGGGTCGCCCGGACTGATCAAGGATTTGCGCGACCTCGGCGTGGCCGTGAAGATGCTCACAGGCGATTCGTTGCCGGTCGCGCTCGCCGTCGGCAAGGAACTGGGACTGGGTGACATCCGCCGCGTGCCCGCGCATCGGGTGAATGGATCCGCCTCCAGCGCCGACGTTGCCAATCTCGTTGGCGACGCCGACGGTCTCGCCGAAGTGTTTCCGGAGGACAAGTTTCTCGTCGTCAAAGGACTTCAGGCGACCGGTCACGTCGTCGGCATGACGGGCGACGGCGTCAATGACGCACCGGCCTTGCGACAGGCGGAAGTCGGCATTGCGGTGAGCGGTTCCACCGATGTTGCGAAGGGTGCGGCGAGCGTCGTCCTGACCACCGAGGGTCTGGCCGGCATCGTCGACCTCGTCAGGAACGGTCGGGCGATCTATCAGCGCATCCTGACATGGATCCTTAACAAGGTGAGCCGGACGATCCTGAAAGCAGGCTTCGTCGTGGTTGCATTCCTCGTCACCGGCAAGTTCGCTATCTCCGCACTCGGGATGATGCTCGTGGTGTTCATGACCGACTTCGTCAAGATCACGCTCGCGACCGACCGTGTACGGCCATCCTCACAGCCCGAGAGCTGGAACATCGGCCGACTCGTTATGCTCGCGGCGCTGCTGGGTGTCGTCATGCTGATGGAGGCGCTCGGCCTTCTCGCCATCGGATGGCAGGTCTTCGACCTCGGGAACCATTCTGGCCAGTTGCAGACCTTCACGTTCCAGACGCTGCTTTTCTTTGCCTTGTTTTCACTGGTTTCCATCCGTGAGCGGCGCGTCTTCTGGGCATCGCGACCCAGCATGACGCTGGCGATCGCGCTCGCTGTCGATGGGATGATAGGGCTTCTGATCGGCGTATTCGGTCTGGCCGATCTCGCACCCCTGCGTCCGGCCGCGACGATGCTGATCCTGCTTTCCGCCGCCGTGACCACACTCGGTGCGAACGATTGGATCAAGCGCATGTTTTTCCGCCGATGGGAGCACGGAAATCCAGTTTTCGGTGGCGATTCCTTCTAGCAAACCGCGCCAAGATTCAGAGACCCGATAGGGGATCGGTAAACCCCACGCCTTTAGGCGGCTGGGATGGTGCCGCTTCCGGTGTAGATTGGCCAGACGGAAAGGTACAAGCGTGGCAGCCATACGGTTTGGGACTCCAAAATGCCACCTGATCTGGACGACGAAATACCGTTACGCGGTGCTTGGCGGCGACGTTGACAACCGATGCCGTGAGTTGTTGCGGGAAAACGGCGCAGGCGCACGGGATGGTCGTTCACGTCGGGTCTATTAAATCGGGACCATGTGCTTAAGCTGGTGTCGATCCAGCCGAACCTGTCGGTATCGCGTGCGGTGCAGCGCCTGAAGGGGTGCAGTTCGTGAAAACTGCTGAGCGAGTGCGGGCTACTGCGCAAGCGCTATTGGGGGCAGCATCTATGGGCGAGGGGGGTCTTGGGTTGGCGGTAGATTTTCATCGATAACTCGTCACATCAAGGTATCAAAAGCCAGGACGCCCAACGGATACTGGATCGACGAAACCCACGAAACGATGTGGCCATCCCCCGCGCTATTGATGGTTGCCGGAGCGGCTCAGCTTTCGACTACCCGAGGGTGTCTCCACGGGAGCGACCGGACTTCGTACGGTCACGTGTGAACAACGACCAGACGGCGACGAACAGCGCCGCGATCAGCGGCCCGATGACGAAGCCATTGACGCCGAACAGCGCGATGCCGCCGAGCGTCGCGACCAGAATCACATAGTCCGGCAGCCGGGTTCCCTTCCCGACAAGTGGTGGCCGCAAGAGATTATCGATAAGGCTGATGATGAATACGCCCACTGCAACCAGAATGGCGCCTCTCAGATATTGGCCCGAGAGAAAGAGGTAGGCGGCCGCGGGTCCCCAGACCAGGAACGCGCCTATCGCTGGCAAAAGCGACAACATTGTCATTAGCGCGCCCCAGAGCAGCGCCGCCTCGATGCCCAGAAGCCAGAACGCGACACCGCCGATGCCTCCCTGGATGACGGCGATGATCACGTTGCCCTTCACGGTCGCCTTTATGACGTCGGAGAACTTGCCGAGGATGTAATCGGTGTGGTGCTCGCTGAGCGGACTTGCATTGCGGATCGTCGTCGCCAGCGTCGCGCCATCTCGAAACAGGAAGAAGAGGACATAGAGCATCACGCCGAGGCTGATGAAGAACTGCGCCGTCCCTTGTCCAATGCTGACCGCCCGCGTGGCGATCACTTGTGCCGCCTGCCCAATCAGCGAGGTGAGGCGGGCCTGTATCTCCTCGAAGCTGCCGAGATTCAGGGCGGAAAGCGTTTCGACTACGAAAGGAGGCATGGCGGAGCGGACCTGTCCCAGGACCTTGGCAAGGTCGAACTCGCGCGTGCTGATGCGGTAGTAAAGATCCGTGGCCTCCTGTGCGAGGGCGGCAAGGATGATGGAACCCGGTATGACGACGATGCAGACGCATGCGAACAGGCTCAGACCTGCCGCGATGTTGTCACGGCCGCCGAGTGAAGCGGCGAGCCGCCGTTGCAGCGGATTGAACAGAAGCGCGAGAATGACGGCCCAGAGCACAGCGCCGTAAAAGGGCAGCATTAGCCAGATGAACGCCGCCGTCACGATGATGATGAGGACGACGAAACTTGCTGTCTGAACGGTCGGCGTCCGCATTAAACGCTCGCTTTCCTGCCTGAGGTCACATTTGACCGAATTTCTTCTACCTAGCATTCCATTGTAGAGGCCGAGTGCTAAATTCAGTGCGCGGATGCGGCTCCGACCACGCGAATTGCGATGATCTAAAAAGCGAGCGACGACCGCAACGTTCGAACATCGTTGCCTGTGCATGAGAGCCCGCTACGACCGGAAATGGCTCATTGGAGCGGCAACAGGAAAAACGCCACGGCACCGAAGGCGATTGCGATTGCGGTAGCCAGCAGAAGCGGCGCCCAGAAGCGAGCCGGAGAGGAGGCGATCGCCAGGGTGAGCCTTCCAAGCCCGTTAACCGCGAGGGCTGCAAGCGCGGCATGTCCTGCGGTGACCGGTGTGGCGACCGTTCCGACGAGGCGCAGGGCGCTGAGCGTGGCTACGTCGACATCCAGGAGGCCGGCGACGGCTGACGTTGTGAGCAGCCCTCGGGCGCCCACGTGCGCGGCCAACGCCGCGTTTGCCGTTGCCGCGACCGCAAACGCCAGGGCGAACATCAGCAATGCGCGCAGGTCGAAGGGACTGCGGCCCGGCATGTCCACCTCCCTCTCATGGGCCTGCTTTTGCATCATGACGGCCCCGCAGAGACCGAAGCCCAGGGCGGCTCCGAGCGCCGGCAGTCCCATCGAAGCCAGAGCGCGCGGTTCGACGACTCCCACGATTAGGCAGACACGAGCAATGGAGACCATGGCGGCTAGCGAAGCCGCCCCCGCCAGCGAGTTGGCATCGCCGCCCCACTTCGCGGTGCGGCCGAGGGCGAGGGTGACAGCCGTCGATGAGACGATGCCTCCACTGAGCGCGCTTACGGTCAATCCGCGTGTGGTACCGAAGATACGCACCGCGATATAGCCGAAATAGGAAATCCCCGCGGTCAGTACGGTGAAGAACCAGATTTCCCGAGGGTTGAGGCCACCCCAGGGGTCGATGGAGCGGTTGGGAAGAAGCGGCAATATGATCGCCGTCATCACTGACAAGACGAGCGCCGATCGTAGTTCGACCCAGGTCAGCCGCTTCAGCAGTTGATGGAGGAGTTCGCGGCTGGCGAGGATACCGGCGAGCGCGGTGCCTGCGCCGGCTGCGGCCTGATAGTCTCCGGCGACGGCGAGGCCTCCGAGCGCGAAGACACCGAGCCCGGCAACAACTCCAGTTACGCTGAAGTCGTCGTCGTGAGCGGCCTCGCGTGCCTTATAGGCGGCGAAAACGGCTGCGAAGCCAAGGAAGCCTGCGATCAGGACAGAAATGGCGTCTAGCGCCTGGGCGAGCGCGGCGAAGATGCCTCCCAGCAGCCCCGAAATGCCATATGTGCGAATGCCTGCGGTGCGGCTTCGGTCTGGGGCGTCACGCTCCCTCCAGCCGCGCTCGAGCCCGACGAGAAGGCCGATAGCCAAGGCGAGGCCGAGACGAACCAGAAGCGAATCCATAGGAGCGCCGGTCCTAGACGGTTTCAGTCAGTACCTGTTCGCTGGCCCGGCGAACGATCTCTACTGCGCACATCGCTCCGAATGCCCGCGCAACCTGTTGTCCGATATGCAGCAGGATTATCGCGGGAATGCTGCGGACATCGGATTCCGCCGACAGGACCGGTTCGTTTGCCGAATTGAGTATGATCGGGACCACAGTTGGCTCCAGGGACCAAGTCGACCATTTTCGTCATGCGGTGTTACGGAAGCGTCGCGTATCGCTCTTCGACTACAACCCTGGCCTGCGGCAGTGAAAGCGTTGCGGGAAGACTGTCAGCCATATTCCACTGCCGCGGGCTGCACTGTGCGATTCGGAGAATTACAGGAGCTTGGCCTACTTGGACTTGCCTTTACCCATTCCCTTTCCCTGCCCTCCGCCTGTTGTATCAAGTGCCTGCTGGCACGCGGCCGTCACCTTGTCATAGTTGTTTTGGAGGCAGGACCGTATGCCTCCGTCGTGGGTTTCGCTTGCACAGTATTTCGCGATGTCTTCCTTGCATTGGGTGGCAACCGGACCAGTCTGCGCGGTTGCGGTCCCGATAGAGGCCATCGTGGAAACCAATATCACGATCGACGTCATTTTCATCTGCCTGGCTCCTTGTTCGATTTGGCGGACCGAAAGGTCCCCACGATTAAAGAAGTCGGCGACGTCACAGGCATTGAGGCAGATCAAAAAACCTGCCGGGATAGTGAAGGCTTCTCACTCGGATACCCTAGAATTGCCGACAGGGTGAAGTTGGATAGTTGCCGGGCAGCGATCGTGCGCCGGACGGAAGAATCCAACTGGCAAATCGCTTCGACCCAATCCCAGAGCGTTCCGTCAAAGCGTCGACGTAGTGGCCCCACCTTTTGACACAGTTTGACGGCGTTTCCGAATATGGCCGACGAGGCAATGCCAACGCGTGCTTCTCGCATCGTCGTCAGATCACGGCGCCGTCAGTGGACTCTTGAGAGACCAGCCGAGCGATGATGTCCGCGACTATCGCAGCCGGCCGACGCGCCGCGTCGAGGCGACGCCACGCGATCTCGCCTGGCTCTCTCTCCAATTGTCGGGACAGGATGTCGACGGTCGCGTCCGACGGACCGCCGCGCCGCCGGTCGACACGGTGCCACAGCACATCGGGAGAGACTTCCAGCCAGATGCCGAGGAAGGGCGCATGCCGATCCTTCGCCGCTCGCTCGATCCGGGCGCGGTCCAGCGGGCGTTCGAATACCGCGTCGGCGACGACCGATCCGCCCTCGGAAAGGATGAGGCTCGAACGCCACGCCATGTCCCGATAGACCCTTTCGGAGACTTCCGGCCGATAGGCTTTCTCGGGAAGGCGTGTTTCGGGGGGCACCCCGTGCAGAGCCTTGCGTATCCGATCGCTCTCGACGACGCGTGCGCCAGGCGGCGCCCCTACATAAGCGGCAAGCGCCTCTGCCACGGTCGTCTTCCCTGAGCCGCTCAATCCGCCGATCGCGACGAGGCGGGCAGGACGTTCCTTCAGAAGATCCGCGGCAAGGCCGAAATAGGCGCGGGCCTCTGCGCGCAACTTGCCCGACGGATCGCCGTCCTCTTCCACCTGAGTGCCGGTGACATGCGCGCGGACCGCCGCCCTGATTGCCATCAGGAAGGGCAGAAGCGCGAAGCCGTCCTCGTTGTCGGTCTCGTCGAGATAACGGTTGGCCACGAGGTTCGCCAATTCCGGGAACCCGCGATGCCACAGATCCATGAGCAGGAACGATAGGTCGTAGAGCACGTCGACCGTCGCGATGTCGTCATTGAACTCGATGCAGTCGAACAGGCAGGGTTGATCATCGAGCAGGCAGATGTTGCGCAGATGCAGGTCGCCGTGGCAGCGCCGCACCTTGCCGGCCAATTCGCGCTGGTTCAGCGTTTCGCCGTAGCGTGACAGCGCCGTACGGAACGCGTCATCGAGAGTTTCGACTTCCGGTTCGCTGAATACACGACTGGTGGCGAAGCCGGCCTTGTTGATGTCCAGCACACCCGCGAGGTTCGCCGCGCCTCCCTTTGCATGCATGACTGGTGCCTGGCGGTGGAAACGCGCAATCATGAGCGCCGTCCGCGTCATCAGATCGGATGTCAATGCGCCGGCCTCCGCCATGTGGTCCAAAAGGGCGGACTGCTCGAAACGCTTCATCTCCACGACTGCGTCGACCAGCTCTCCATCGCCATCGATAGCGAGCTCGCCGCCTGTCCCGCGCGTGATGCGCCTGGCGCCGAGATAGAGGCCCGGAGCCGTCACGGAATTGAGTTCGACTTCCTTGCGGCACGCGGTCAGGCGAAGTTCGGGCGTCGAGAAGTCGACGTAGGGCAGCTTGACCGCGCGCTTCATCTTGAAGACACGGTCGGCCACCAGGAAAATCCGGGAGATATGTGTCTCGATGGTCTCGACCGGAAGGTCGCGCGCAAACGCGGCGCGCCCGGACAGGAAGGCAATCGCATCGGTCTGATCGATTTGCCTCAAAACTACCTCCTGCGATGTCCTACGAACTTTGTGATCATACCGTTGGCGGAAGCCAGCAGGGCCTTGATCCGGGAAAGCAATCCTATCGCTCTACGAAAGTGTTGACACGAACGCCGTTGACCGGCCTCTGTCGCACGGCGTGCACCTGGGCCGCAGCGGCATCAAACGCACCGATGAGGATCGTCCACGGCGATCTTGCGTCAAATGACAGCGGGCCATATCGACGCGCCGATCGATCGTTTCGCGGTCGCAGTCACAAATCGCACCGGCTTGAGACGGGCTGAATCCCCACACCTCGACCAGCGACAGGGCTTCCCGCTCGGTGCGCGGCAGGCCCGCGAAGCGGGCGGTGAAGGTATCTTCCTCCGCCGAGAGGTCGAACGCCGGAAACGGATCAGGGGGTCCCTGCCGTAGGAAACGGCGGCGCGTGGCGTGAAAGGCCACGATCTTCAGGTCAAGGCTTTTTGTGCCTGCATGGCTAGACCAGATTTGGATCAGGGACGAGTGAACGAGTTCGTCGGCTTTCGAACCGTCCTGGGTGAGGCAAAAGGCGAATGCCCTCAACGAGGGAATGAGGGAGAGGAGTCCGTTTTTCATTTCGGAACACATGATGGGCGTTCCCCGCAAGACAGGCACATGACTGCATTTGCAACCCAATATCGCTCAGGCTCATCGGCCTGGCTTTGCGCGTGATCAAAAAGTCGTCGGCTTTGCTTTGCTGGTTTCGACACGTTTCATTGATCGCTCGACCGGCCGCGGTCGCAGCAAAAGCGCATCCCCATCACTGCGGTTTCGACGCACTGGATGCTCGGCCGAAACGCGGCTTTCCTATTAAAAGACTGTCGCAGCGATGCGCCGAACAGCGGACGTCTTCTTGATACCGGTCAATGCACTCCTGACTCCCGCGTCGGAACGTACTTCTCATGATGTTTCGCAAGCTCCTAGGCCCGAGTTTGCGACGATGGGACAAGGAGACGAAGGGAAGATGTTGCCGAGCAGCCCGACGATGGCAGGAGAGGGTGGCGAAGAGATACCGCTGCTTCAGCTGGCAAGGTATGAGCGTCGCTTCGCGGTCTTCGCATCGGTGCGTCCAGCGATCGAAAAATCCGGAGGATTGCGACCGCCAAATAGAGGTGTAGCGGCGGGTTCTGGGGACCCGTGGCATCGGGAAAACAATGTCAGCGCAGCCACATCAGGCATTTCTCATGCGCAGCTACGTGCGAGCACTCTCGATCGACTTGTCGCGAGTGCCGATCGTTCGGCACCCGGTGAAATCCTTTTCGATTTTCTCGACGTCTTGGGATTTCGGCTGCCGTGTTCGCTTTCCCGTGCGCTCGCGCGACGAACGGTGGATCGTGTCGAGAAGTCAATCATGATGCATGGACAGACCTTGGCATCGAAGTACGTGAGATGACAGCGCTGGGGTGGTCCCTTTTGGGTCTCGTCGCGCTTGTGCTGGGCTCCGAGTTCATGGTGCGGGCGGGAACGCGGCTTGCCGCGGTAATCGGCATTCCGCCCATTCTGATCGGACTGACCTTCGTTGCGATCGGGACCAGCATGCCCGAACTGGCGGTTGGAATCGAAGCGGCGCGACGCGACGCAGGGTCGCTGGCAGTGGGCAATATCGCCGGCACGAACACATTTAACGTTCTGTTCATCCTTGGCCTTAGCGCGCTGCTCCAGCCTCTCTCGCTGGAGATGCGGACGCTACGTTTCGATCTTCCAATGATGACTATCGCCGCCGTCCTTCTTCTCGCGATGACGGCCGACGGCGTCTTGACGCGAACTGAGGGCGCAATCCTTGTTTCGGCAGGCTTCGGCTACACGCTTCTTGTCATCTACGCGGCGCGCAGGGAGACACGGTCGGTCAAACTGGAGTTCGCGCGGGAATACATGCCCGCCAAGCGAAGCTCAAGACGTGCCATCGCGTCGAGTCTCGCCGGCCTCGTTACAGGCATCATAGTCATACTTGTCGGCGCGGATTGGCTCGTTGAAGGCGCCGTCGATCTGGCTCGTCAGATGGGGGTCTCGGATGCGTTCATAGGCCTTACCGTCGTTGCAGTCGGCACCTCGGCACCTGAATTGGTCACGACAGTGGTCTCCACACTGCGACAGGAACGCGATATTGCGGTTGGAAACCTGCTTGGCAGCAGCGTCTATAATATCCTTGTCATCCTTGGCGTAACCGCACTGGTTCCATCGTCTGGCATCGGCGTGGAAGCAGAACTCAACCGTGTCGATTTGCCGATGATGGCCGTAGCCGCGCTCGTTTGCGTGCCCGTATTCATCAGCGGACGGTGCGTTAGCCGTTCCGAAGGCGCCGTCCTTCTCTGTGCCTATATGATCTACATTACCTATGTCGTTGTCACGCGGGGCTAAGCATATGACGAGAGCACCACAGGGGGCCTGACATGCAGGACGAGCAATCGTGCCTCCGCAGCGCATTCAGTGAAAGCGCCAAACAAGTGCTCGATGTCCTTGGCTCGGACGCTGCCGCTGGCTTGGCAGAGGCCGAGGCGGCCGCGCGGCTAGTCAGGTACGGACCGAACAGCCTTGAAACGACCTCGCCGCGGCCAGCATGGTTGCGGTTCCTCGTACAATTTACGGACACTCTGGTTCTCTTGCTCATCGCTGCCGCCATGATCTCGGGCGGGCTTTGGCTTTACGAGCGCGACGCCGTTCTGCCCTTCGAAGCGATCGTCATCGTCTCCATCGTGCTTCTCAATGCGGTGATGGGACATGTGCAACAGACGCGCGCCGAGGCCGCCGCGAATGCTCTGCGTGACATGACGGCCCCGCAAGCGACAGTCATTCGTGCCGGAGCAAGGTGCAGGGTCGCCGCGGAGACGCTCGTGCCTGGCGATATCATACTCGTTGAGGAGGGCGACCTGGTTCCCGCCGACGCCCGCGTGCTCGAAGGCACAGAGCTCCATGCGGCAGAGGCGGCCCTCACGGGCGAGAGCAATCCCGTGCACAAACAAACAGGTATCGTCACAGGAGACTCGCCCCTGGGCGATCGCAGCAACATGCTGTTTAGCGGAACGCCGGTCGTGCGCGGCCATGGCGTCGCCGTGGTCACTGCCACGGGCATGCGCACCGAGATGGGCCGCATCGCCGGCATGCTCGATCGAACCCAGGACAAAGGCACGCCGCTGCAGCGGGAGCTCGACCGGGTCGGGCGCTTGCTCGGCGTGATCGTCGTCGCCATCGCGGTATTGATGATCGGCATCATTTTCATGATGACCGACGTGACGAGCCTGGCCGGAGCATTCGATGTACTAATCCTCGGCGTCGCGCTGGCGGTCGCTGCCGTACCCGAGGGCCTGCCGGCCGTCGTCACAGCGGTGCTGTCGATCGGAGTCCAGAGGATGGCGGCGCGGCGGGCAATCGTCAGGCACCTCGCGGCGGTCGAAACGCTGGGCTCGGCGACGGTCATTGCCTCCGATAAGACAGGCACCCTTACCCGCAACGAAATGTCAGTCCGGCGGATTGTCACGGCGACCGGCTCGGCTACCTTCGACGGGATCGGCTATTCGCCGGAGGGTCATGTCGAGCCAAGCTTGAGCGACCCGGCCCGCGCTGCGCTGAGATCGGAGGTTGTCCGGGCACTTGCAGCCGCCGAGCGCGCCAACAATGCGGTTCTGCAGGACCATGATGGCCGCTGGATGATTCAGGGCGACCCCACCGAGGGTGCTCTGATCGTGGCTGCCCGTAGGGCTGGGCTGGAAGCTGACATCCTCGACGCGCGTTTCCCACGGGTGGGCGAAGTCCCGTTCTCGTCAGAACGCAAGCTGATGAGCACGGTGCATCACGACACAGACCGGGGCGGTGGTCTGCGCGCCTTCACCAAGGGCGCCCCCGACGTGCTGCTGGCGCATTGCTCGCACGAACTCGTCGGCGACGGAACGAGGGGACTGACAAACGAGAGGCGCGGGGAAATCCTGCGGGCGAACGATGCACTCGCAGGAGAAGCGATGCGCACGCTTGGCGTCGCTTTTCGCTCGCTGTCGGGCAAAGAAGCAAGTCGCGAAGGGTTCGGTGAAGAGATCGAACACGATCTCGTCTTTCTCGGTCTGGTGGGGATAATCGACCCGCCCCGCGACGAAGCGAGACAGGCTGTGGCGAAGGCTCGTCAGGCCGGCATACGGACCGTCATGATCACTGGCGACCATCCGAAGACCGCCGCCGTCATCGCCAATGAGCTCGGCATCGGCGAGGGCGGATGCGTGCTCTCGGGGGCTGAACTGGAGAAAATGCCGCAGCAGGAACTCGACCGCATCGTAGGCAGCGTATCAGTCTATGCAAGGGTCGATCCCGTTCACAAGCTTCGTATCGTGCAAGCAATGCGCGGCCGGGGCGACACGGTGGCGATGACCGGCGACGGGGTCAACGACGCCCCAGCGCTCAAAGCCGCCGATATCGGCATCGCCATGGGCATTACCGGAACCGACGTTTCCAAGGAGGCTGCCGACATCGTGCTCGCGGACGATAACTTCGCCACGATCGTCGCGGCAATAGATGAGGGCCGCGCTATCTTCGCCAACATCCGCAAGTTCCTCCGCTATCTCCTGTCGTCAAACATCGGCGAGGTCATGACCATGTTCTTCGGCGTACTGGCCGCCGACCTGATCGGACTGGCCAAGGAGCACGGGCAGGGCGTTGTTCTCCCGTTGCTTGCCACACAGATCCTGTGGATCAATCTCATTACCGACGGCGCGCCAGCGCTTGCGCTGGGGCTCGACCCTGCCGATCCCGGCACAATGGGAAAGCCGCCCCGCCCACGCAGCGAACGCGTGTTTACGCGACGCATGTGGACGGGAATCGTCTTCGTCGGCGTCATCATGGCGGTAGGCACGCTGCTGGTCATCGACGCCTCGCTGCCTGGCGGGCTGATCGAGGGGACCGGAACGATCGACTATGCCCGCACGATGGGCTTCACGACACTGACGCTGTTCCAGCTCTTCAACGTCTTCAACGCCCGTTCGGACGAGCGTAGCGCTTTTGTCGGGCTGTTTGCGAATCGATGGCTGTGGAGCGCGGTCACGTTATCGCTCGCCCTTCATGCGGCGGTGATCTATCTGCCCTTCCTGCAGCAGGCGTTCTCGACGGTGAGCTTGAACGGAGCGGACTGGCTAATCTGCATGGCCACCGCCGGCTCAGTCCTGTGGCTGCGTGAACTGGCCAAGCTCGTGACTCCGTCCTTGCCGAGGACCGCGACTAGCTGAGTGACCTCCGGAACCGACGGAGCGAGGCGAAGGAAAAGGCGAGGCCGATCAGGGCAGGGCGAGTAAGGGGCAGATAGCCTCCGGACCGATCCAGGCAACGGAATAGCTTGGGAAAGCGGTACGAAGTGTGCGTCAGGCATCATCGTGGACATCATCGGGCCCAGACCCGTGGCGCGCTCTCCAGCCGGGAGCGAGCCGACCACGGGGGTCGCGAGCCACGTCCAGGCCACGATCGTCATCGCAAAGCGCACACCCCCTCAATGATAGAGGTGGCCTTGGTGCTGTCGTAGCGTTGCATCAACTCCGGATCTCGCTGGATACGTTGGCTTGAACCTAGCCCGCGCCGCTGAATGCCTGAGGCTTGCGCGTGGTATCACTGAGCCGTGTTCGAAGGATTGTTGTTAGGATACCGCCTGGAAGAGGACTGCCTGACCTAGCTCTTTTCACGTCCGTCACGAAAGCCGACGAACATCGCCGCTGACCGTTGGCCTTTTCGTAGAAAAAATTGACGACATGGCAGAGTTCCTCGACATCGTCTTCAACAATCACTTAGGCCGCCGTCGAGATGATTATGGCCGACCCCCGAGAGCGCCAATGCTGAGAGAGACTTGCGAATTTGCGTGGGCCGACGCCCAGATCGTACCGCCCCGGACAGAAGGCGCCTGGCCGCTCGCCCGCTTCGCATAAGACGTTGACGCCAGAAAGGAGCGTTTCGATCACGTTTGCCAAGGTCCGGTAACCGACCTCGATCTCGCCTTGACCCGCACTGCACTGGCGCGAAGAAGCGCGATCTGGAACGTTCCCGGCGAAACGGGACAGGCCGAACCGCCGCTGCGACGGACCAGAACGGGCCAGCCTTCGGCCGCCAGTTCCTCCGCAGCACGCGCGAATCCTGGGAGCCGGGCATCGCTGCGACCGACAATCAGTGCTCGCAGCGCCTGCCAAGCCATAAGGATCGGTGTGTCATCAGGTGTAAGATCCTCGCCAAACCACTCCTGTCTTTCAAGGCCGGCTTGAGCCGTCGAGAAGGTCCGCACACCGGTGCTGAAAAACGTTGGAAACGCCTTCCCCGCCACCGCCGCAAGACCCGCAACAGCAGGGCTAGCCTCCATCGACCGTCCCGATCACCGCGCCGGGCTTCACCACGCCATCCTTCCCGACGGCGATGTGCAGATGTCCGTCCGCAGGCGCGGCGATGTCGAAGCTCGTCTTCTCCACCATGATCTCGGCGACCGTAGCCCCCTTCCTGACGCCGGCGCCTTCCGTAAAGAACCGGTTCGCGACGATTCCTTCCGGATTGGCGGCGGCGTCCCACAGGTCAGGCGGCAGGGCGGTTTCCGTCGCCATCTCATGCGGCTTCCCTGACCTTGCAGAGCGTCGCGCGCACCGCCGCGGCGATCGTCTCGGCGTTGGGAAGGACGAACCGCTCCATCGGCCGGCTGTACGGGATCGGCACGTCCGATAAGGCAAGACGCTGCAGTGTGGCCTTCAGATGCGCCGGATCGTCCTCGACAACCGAAGCCAGAATCTCGGCGGTGAGGCCGAAGCTCTTGTAGTCCTCGTCGACCACGAACAGCCGTCCAGTCTTGGCGACGGACTGGATGACCGTCTTGCGATCGAGCGGTACCAAGGTACGCAGATCAATCACCTCAGCGTCAACACCTTCCTCTTCGAGCGTTGCGGCAGCCTCCAGCGAGCGGTGCACCATCATGCTGAGCGTCACGATCGTCACGTCCTTGCCGGCACGCACGATATTCGCCTTGCCGAACGGGATCGTATAGGCTTCTTCTGGAAGCTCCGTCGCCGCCGCCTCGGGGGAGGCCATCCAGGCCAAGCCCTGTAATCCCTTATAAAACATGAAAACGACAGGACTGTCGTCGCGGATCGCCGCAATTATCAGCCCCTTCGCATCATAGGCGTTCGACGGTGCGACGACCTTCAGTCCGGGAAGGTGGGCGAAGGTAGCATACAGCGTCTGCGAATGCTGGCCAGCATCCGAGTAGCCGCCGCCGGTCGCCGTTGACGGCGCAGGACATTGAAAGCTCCGACTTCCAGGGCAACGTCTTTCTTGTCAGCATGCGTGGACCAAATCTCGATCAGGGACGAGTGAACGAGTTCATCGGCGCAGGATTGATCTTGGGCAAGGCAAAAGGCGAATGCCCTCAAGGCGGGAATGAAGGAAAGAAGATCGCGTTTCATTTCCTTGCGCATGATTGAACTCTCCATCAGCTAGGCATTCCGGGGGCATCGTCGCCCGGCTTCATTCGACAGGCTTTGCGCGGGATCAAAATTAATACCGCCGTAGCCACGCTTTCCCGGTTCTTTGTGCCCCAGTGCAGACAAATGGAGGGTTCTCCCAGTTTGGCTTGTCCGCAAGGTCGGAGCGCCGGGAAATCCGGAACCGGCGGTTGCCGCCATCGTCGACGGCGATCCTCCGGACGTCGTGCTCAATCGTGAGATCGTGGAGGCTTATGGGCTGGACGATATAACCTTGGGGGTCATGGCGGATCGCGAACGGCCTGAACTGGAGAGGCGCCGGCACGTCTACCCGCGGGACGGCCGCCGTTACCGATCGCCGGCAGGATGGCGATCCTCGTCGACGACGGCGCCGCTACGGGAACGACGGTGAAGGTGGCGATACGCGCCCTGAGACGACGTTCGCCGCGCGAGATCGTGGTTGCGCTTCCGGTTGCGCCGCCGGAAACTATCGCTGAACTGGCGCGGGAGGCGGACAGGGTCGTCTGCCTCAGCGAACCCTCCCGCTTCCACGCGCTCGGCTATCATTACCGCGAGTTTCCTCAACTCACCGATGAAGAAGTGGTGGGAATGCTCCGGGTGCTGAGGCTTGGCGATAAATCCGAGCGGCAGTCCTACTGAAGTTCTGCTGTTACGAATGCTTCGCGCCAAATCCCTATTTTTCTGCGGCGCTATGCCGACTTTTCTTCGTTTTTCAATAACTGTAGCATTCGGTACAAGTCGACTTTGCGCTGCGTTCCCGCGTTGGAGGGGCGCTGTCGTCTGCAAGCGGAAATACGTCAATCGTCGGTGATAATGCGTTGGCGGGTCCGTCTTTCATATTCGGGGAAGGTCATGCCAGCCAGAGATATACCCGGACTGGAAGGTCGCTTTCTCCAGGTTGTCCTTTCGCGCCGTTTCGAAGGTTGGCAGGGACATTTCCTGGCCGCTACCGCCGTTGTTATCGCCTTTGCAATGCGGCTTCCCCTCCAGTCGTCGCTTGGTGGCGCCGCGATCTTCATTCTTTTTGTACCCGCAATCCTTGTTGCTGCCATAGCCGGTGGCGTCGGACCGGGACTTCTCGCACTGACGCTTTCCGCAGGCGGTACCTTCGTTTTCGCAGGAACCGATCCGACCTTTTGGCTTCAGGTCGCGATCTTCCTCCTTGTCGGGTTCGTGATCGCCTGGATGGGCGAGATGCTGCACCATGCGCGCCGGGCGCTCGACAGGACA